>CAZIXY010000016.1:0-23623 GCA_964543315.1 uncultured Desulfobacteraceae bacterium
TCTCCTCCTTCTTGATGATATTCACATGTTAGCCGGCCACGAGAAATGCCAATTGGAATTTATCTCACTTTTTAACTCATTTTACGAGGCCAAAAAACAGATTGTTGTTTCCGCCAATAAACCACCCACACAGATCAAAAACATTCTGCCTCAACTCACGTCGCGGCTTGAATGGGGTCTTATTTCTGAAATTGATGTGCCCGATCAAAAAACAAAGATGAATATCACAAAAAATATTGCAAAAAAATCAAAATTTTACATCCCTGATGATGTGATATTCTTCCTGGCTAACGCGACAAATAACCTAAAAACTCTTGCTCAATACGTCGTCAGCCTGGAAACGCAAGCATCCTTTTACAGCCGTGAAATCGATATGTCCACAGTTAAAGCCATAATCAAAAACAGGCAGTATAAAAACGTAAATGTGGAAGATATACAGAAATTGATAACCGGGTATTTCAATATCTCCCTGTCTGATCTCCTCTCAAACAAAAAGACACGGAAATTTTCTTACCCGAGACAGATGGCCATGTATCTTACCAGGAAACTGACGGATCTATCCTTTAAGGAAATAGGAAATGCCTTTGGAAACAAAGACCATTCAACAGTAATATACGCCGTCAAACGCATTAAACTGGACAAAGACATCAAAAAATCGGTTTCGGATGATATTGATAAGATACAAAATTATCTTTCATGAAACGTCACGGTTTTTATTTTGAAAAGGTTTATAACTTTTTTTGGGTGTTAATTCATAATTTGAGATCTAATCCGGAATTTGTTTAAAAGTCTTTTTCTTTATAAGAAAAGCCTTTATGGGTTTAAAATAAGTCACAAACACCCATAAAGATATCCATTATTTTTCTTGTTATTTTAATAAAATACACAAATATTCGACAATTAAACATATCCTATTATTTATTATTAATATAAATATATAATTTAGTAACAAACCAAAACCACTTCATCGGAGGCAGATATGGAAATAAAAATTGACCGGGATCAACTCTTTAAATGCATTTCAAGGGTTCAGAGTATTATCGAAAAGAGGAGTAATATGCCGATTCTCTCAACGATTCTCCTGAATGCCGGCGGTGTGGATTTAAGTATTTCAGCGACCGATCTTGAACTCGGATTTCAGCAAGTAGTCCCTGCCGAAATAATTGAAGAAGGAACTATAACTATTTCGGGAAGGAAATTATTTGAGATTCTGAAGGAAAGCAATAGGCCACTTTTCCACATAAAGGAGAAGGAAAATAATTGGATCTATATTGCTGATGATGTCGCGCGTTTTGATCTCGCGTGTTTACCTGCGGATGAATACCCAACCTTTGTTGAACCGGAAGGGGTGGTCATGGTTGACGTTGAAGGAGAAAATTTAAGTGAGATGATTAACAAAACCATCTATTCTGTGACAATGGAAGAGGCGGGATTTAAGCTTTCAGGTATATTCACTGAAAAGGTGGCGCAGGAAGGGAACACATTTCTGAGAATGGTGGCTACGGACGGTCACCGTCTGTCTATGGTGGATAAGGCTATTGTCGGGGTAGAATCACTGGATTTGGGAAGCGGTGTAATGATTCCCAAAAAAGGTATGTCCGAACTGAATAAACTGGCGTCTGAAGAAGGGCCTATGAAGATAGGATTCAAAAAGAAAAACTGTATTGCAAAAAAGGAAAATGCCTTTCTGGTGATACGTCTCCTCGAGGCCAAGTTCCCGGATTATCATGCAGTCATCCCGAAAGAAGAAAAAGAAAAAATTCACGTTAATAGAAATTCCCTTTTAGAGGCCATGAGGAAGATGCTTATCATGAGTAATGAACGATATCGGGCAGTAAAAATTTCTATTGAGAATAACACGATGGAACTGGTTTCCACAAATCCCGATCTCGGGGAAGGACAGGAAAATATTGAGGTCGAATATAAAGGGAGCCGTTTTGAGGCCGGATTTAATCCGAGATATTTTATAGATGCACTTCAGTCAATGGAGAGTGAGGTTGTGTCTTTTGGTTTTATTGACAATTCAAAACCCTGTATCCTAAAAGGGGAATCAGATATGGGTTTTTTGGGTTTAATTATGCCGATGAGGGTTTAGAATGAAAGAGAAAAAAACAACTTATGCAGCTTCCGATATTAAGGTCTTGGAAGGACTCAGTGCAGTCCGAAAAAGACCTGCGATGTATATTGGCAACACTGGATCTGAAGGACTTCACCATCTTGTGTATGAGGTCGTTGACAACAGTATAGATGAAGCACTCGCAGGATACTGTGATTATGTGGATGTACAGGTATTGAATGATAACAGTGTGGTTATAGTTGATAACGGCAGGGGCATTCCCGTGGATCTGCATAAGACCGAAAACATGTCGGCCTTGGAAGTTGTCATGACGAAACTGCATGCAGGAGGCAAGTTTGATAACAAGGCATACAAGGTTGCGGGCGGTCTTCACGGTGTGGGCGTGTCCGTGGTAAACGCCCTATCCGCTTATTTGGAAGTGGAAGTCTTCAGGAACGGGAAAACCCATTTTCAGCGGTATGAAAGAGGTAATGCGATAGATGAAATCAAGATTTCAGGAGCCACGAAAAAGACCGGCACGAAAATTCGTTTTTTGCCGGATGAAAATATCTTTGAGGACATCAATTTTGATTTTGAGATACTCGCAAAAAGGATGCGAGAGCTTTCCTTTCTCACAAAAGGAGTGAGGATAAAGATTTCCGATGAAAGGTCCGGGAAAAAGAAGGATTTTGTATATAAAGGTGGAATAACGTCCTTTGTGGAGTATATAAATAAGAACAAAGAGGTTCTTCACAGAAAACCCATTACGATATCAGGTGAAAAAAACGGCGTCATAATGGAGATCGCAATACAGTATAACAGCTCTTACAAGGAGAACTTATTCACCTTTGCCAATAACATAAATACAAAGGAGGGCGGTAGCCATCTAATAGGGTTTAAATCCGCGCTGACGAGGAGTATCAATCAATATCTACAAAATTCGCCTTTGGTAAAAAATTTCAAAGAAAAACTCTCAGGGGATGACGTCAGAGAAGGTTTGGCCGCGGTTATCAGCGTGAAACTGCCGGATCCCCAGTTTGAAGGTCAGACAAAGACAAAACTGGGAAATAGTGAAGTCAAGGGCTTGGTAGAAACGCAGGTAAATGAGGGGTTGAGTAGTTTTTTCGAAGAAAACCCGTCTGTTATAAAGGCTATTCTTTCAAAAGTTATTGACGCGGCGCGTGCGAGGGAGGCCGCCAGAAAGGCGAGGGAGATAGCGAGACGAAAGGGTGTCCTTTCAGACCACTCTTTGCCTGGAAAGTTGGCCGACTGCCAGGAGAGGGATCCTCAGCGAAGCGAGATTTTCATTGTTGAGGGTGATTCCGCCGGAGGATCGGCTAAACAGGGGAGGGACAGAAGATCTCAAGCCATCTTGCCTTTAAAGGGAAAGATCCTAAATGTGGAAAAGGCCCGGTTCGACAGGATGATATCCAGCGAAGAGATCCGGACCATGATCACCGCCCTCGGAACGGGCATTGGTGATAAGGATTACGATATCGATTCGCTCAGATATCACAAGGTTATCATAATGACCGATGCTGATGTGGACGGTGCGCACATCAGGACTCTGCTTTTGACATTTTTTTTCAGGCAGATGCCGGATCTCATTGAAAATGGCTATCTCTATGTTGCTCAACCACCCCTTTACAGGGTTCTGGAAGGCAAAAAGGAATTGTTTCTCAAAGATGATGACGAATTTAATGGTTTTCTGTTAAAACGGATTTCAGAGAATCAGAAAATAAGGTTAGAAAACGGAAAGTATATTTCCGGACCCAAGCTCTCGAAGCTCTTAAATGGGGTCATTAAATTTTACGAGAGTCTCAATAAGCTTACGAGAAGGGGCTACAACCAGAGGTTCATTGAATTTCTTGTTGCCGAGGGGGCCACAGACAAGAGTATGTTTAAGAAAGAAGAATTTATGAAAGGCCTTTTTGAAAGACTCCAGGATAACGGATTCAGGGTAACGGATGTTAATTTGGATGAAGAGGGAGGGTATTACGAATTTACGGTAACGGAAACACAGAACGGCGGCCAGACCTCTGCCGTGGACTGGGAATTTCTGAGTTCCCCGGAACTGAGGCAGTTAACGAGAATGTGCAAAGAGTTCAATGACATAAAAGAAGGGGGCCTCACAATAACAGGGGACGGCGAGAGGAAAAAAATAGAAGAACCTCAGCAGCTTTTAATCGAGTTGATGGGGAGGGCCAAGAAAGGCTTGACAATTCAGCGGTACAAGGGTCTCGGGGAGATGAATCCGGAACAGTTGTGGGCGACAACGATGGATCCCCAAAAGAGGACGTTGCTTAGAGTACAGATAAAGGATTGGGTGGAAACGGATGACATCTTTACTGTGCTTATGGGTGACAAGGTGGAACCAAGGAGAGAGTTTATCCAGAACAACGCCCTGGAAGTGACAGAGTTGGATATTTAAGGTATGGCGCATGGCTTGGGAAGTGTTTCCCCCGGTAGGCTTTGTGCCGTTTTCATCATATGGGGAGGGAAAATGATCGCGGATCTGGCTTCACAATCAATTAACATAGAAGATGAGATGAAGAAATCTTATCTCGAATACTCCATGAGTGTGATCGTGGGGAGGGCATTGCCGGACATTAGGGACGGTCTAAAGCCGGTCCACAGGCGTGTTCTTTATGGCATGCAGGACCTGAAAAATTACTTTAACAGGCCATATAAAAAGTCCGCGAGGGTGGTCGGAGATGTGATAGGAAAATATCACCCGCATGGAGACGCTGCGGTTTACGATACGATAGTGAGATTGGCCCAAGATTTTTCAATGAGGTACCCCCTCATAGACGGCCAAGGCAATTTTGGATCCATTGACGGGGATCCGGCGGCAGCCATGCGTTATACGGAAGTCAGGATGACGCGTCTGGCGCAGAATTTTCTATCGGACATTGATAAAGAAACGGTCGAGTTTGCGCCAAATTACGATGATTCCCTTTCTGAACCCATAATCCTCCCAACGACCATACCGAACCTTTTGATCAACGGCTCTTCCGGAATAGCTGTCGGCATGGCGACCAATATACCGCCTCACAATATGCCTGAGGTATGCAACGCAATTATCAAGGTAATAGAAAATCCGGAAATCGACATAAAAGAACTATTAAAGGTTGTTCCCGGTCCGGATTTTCCAACTGCCGGATTTATTCTCGGGAAAAAGGGGATTCACGAGGCCTATAAAACAGGCAGGGGGATTATCAAGATAAGGGCGAGGGCGTTTGTTGAGAAAACAGGAAAACAGAGGGAAAGGATTATTATTTCAGAGATACCTTACCAGGTTAACAAGACGAAGCTGCTTGAAAAGATCGCGGACTTGGTAAGAGAAAAGAAGGTAGAGGGAATCTCCGATATCAGGGATGAGTCTGACAGAGAGGGTATGCGAATTGTCATAGATGTTAAAAGGGACGGAAAGGCCCTGGTCATTCTAAATCGTCTTTACAAATTTACACAAATGGAGACGTCCTTCGGGATTATTCTTCTGGCTTTAGTTAACGGACAACCCAGGGTTCTGACACTCAAAGAGACTCTGGAGTATTTCGTTGCCCATCGCAGAGAAATCATCATAAGGAGGACGATTTACGACCTCAGAAAGGCGGAGGAACGCGCCCACATCCTGGAGGGTTTGAAAAAGGCACTGGACTTTTTGGATGATGTTATCGAACTGATCAGGTCTTCGTCTGATCCAAAGGACGCAAAAAGCAGGTTGATGTCTGATTTTGATCTGTCCGACCCTCAGGCACAGGCCATCCTGGACATGAGACTTCAGAGACTGACAGGGCTCGAGAGAGAAAAGATCAATTCCGAGTACCAGGACCTTATTAAAAACATTGCCAGATTTAAGGCAATTCTGGAAAGCCCTACGATGGTACTGCAGATCATTAAAGACGAGACAAAGGAGATCCGTGACAAATACGGGGACGATCGAAGGACTGAGATCCTGGAAGATGAAGGAGATATTGATCTGGAAGACCTCATAGCGGAAGAAGACATGGTGGTGACTATGAGCCATGACGGATACATCAAGCGGAACCCGATCAGTCTTTACAGGGCACAACGCAGGGGTGGAAAAGGGATGACCGGAGCCAAACCGAAGGAAGAGGATTTTGTCGAACATCTTTTTGTTGCATCTTCACATGATTATCTGCTGTTTTTCACCAATAAGGGGCGTGTGTACTGGAAAAAGGTCCATGAGATCCCGGAGGGCGGGCGTGTGTCCCGGGGAAAGGCGATTGTGAACTTCCTGGATCTGAAACGTGGCGAACGGGTGGCCACGACACTTTCTGTAAGGGATTTTGAAGAAGCGAAATATGTGGTCATGGCCACAAAGGAGGGCCTGGTTAAGAAGACGGAATTGGAATCCTACAGTCATATAAGATCTACGGGGATTGTCGCGCTAAAGATACGGGAAGAAGACGAGCTGATAGCCGTACGTCTGACCGGCGGAGAAGATGACATTTTTCTGACAACCAGGATGGGAAAGTCGATCCGATTTAAAGAATCCGATTTAAGGGCTATGGGAAGGGTTGCGGCCGGAAACATAGGGGTAAGAATGGAACCCGGAGATGAGGTCGTCGGAATGGAGACCCTTCGTGAGGGGGCGACGATCCTGACCGTCACAGAAAACGGCTATGGAAAAAGGACAATGACGGATGAGTACCGCCGTCAGTCAAGAGGTGGTAAGGGTATTCTGACCATAAAGACGACTGAGAGAAACGGACCTGTGGTCTATGCCTATCAGGTAAACGATCAGGATCAATTGATGATAATTGCCGGGCACGGGAAAATAATACGGTTAAGGGCTGCGGACATATCCGTTATTGGGCGGAATACGCAGGGGGTCAAACTCATTGATCTTGGAGAGGGAGAAAAGGTCGTGGCTGTTGCAAAGGTGATGGATGAATAATCCTTTGTACGAACAAAATGGCAATAGGACTGATTTTGCGTTACAGAAAAGAAGAGGTTAAGAGTGGCAAAATCCGGTATCAATAAAATCGCCGTCATAGGTGCGGGCAGCTGGGGAACGACACTTGCCAATCACCTGGCCCTAAAGGGGCTTCGTGTGAACCTGTGGGTCAGGGAAGCTCACGTTTTCGAGCAGATAAAGAACGAGCGGATAAACAAGGTTTTTTTGCCCGGCATGAAACTTGTTCCACAGTTAAAGCCCGTGGGATCCTATGAAGAGGCCCTGCACGAAAGGGATTTGGTACTTCTGGTAGTGCCTTCCCATGTATACAGGGAGGTATTACAAGGGTTAAAGCCTCATCTTAGAGAGGGAATACCGCTCATGTCAGCCACCAAAGGAATTGAAAACAAAACCCTTATGCTTATGTCACAGGTGGCTGAGGACGTGCTGGACAAAGAACATGTGGAGCGTTTTGCGATTCTTGCCGGACCCAGCTTTGCAAAGGAGGTGTATAAAAAGAACCCTACCGCCATTACCATTGCCTGCCGGCAGCTGGATCACGCAAAAGTGTTACAGGATCTTTTCTATACAGAATACTTCAGGGTATACGCCAGTGAGGATCTTATCGGCAGCCAGGTCGCCGGAGCCCTTAAAAATGTCATTGCTATAGCAGCCGGTGCTGCTGATGGGTTACAGGTAGGGCATAATGCCAGGGCAGCGCTTATAACAAGAGGACTGGCTGAAATTGTCCGACTGGCAGTGTCTTTGGGTGCCAATCCCCACACCCTGGCGGGGCTTTCGGGCATAGGTGATCTCGTGCTTACCTGCACGGGAGATCTTAGCAGAAACAGGACTGTCGGAATAAAGATCGGGAAAGGCATGAGTTTGGATGAGATAACCAGCAGTATGAATATGGTGGCGGAGGGCATTAAGACCGCCCGGGCTGCCTATGAATTAGGGAAAAAAATGGATGTTGCGCTTCCCATCACAAACCAGGTTTATCAGGTACTCTATAACGGCAAGGATCCGAAAGAGGCGGTCAGGGAGCTCATGACGCGGGAATTGAAAGAAGAGCTGGAACATTAGGGATAGGGACTATTCAATATTGAAGAGGGGTGTTGAATTGTTCTTGTGATTTTTCAGATAGTCAATAGGACATATTCAATTGAAAATGGAAATCAAGGAATTACCTTCCAAGACAAACAGGTTTCGACCTTCCGCCCTCCGAAAAAGACTGGGAACATCTCTTTTTGCTCAAAACATCCTCTATCATAAAACCATAAATTCCACGAATATGCTGGCAAAGGAACTTGCAGCTCATGAAGCGCCTGAAGGAACTGTTGTATTGGCTGAGGAACAAACGGAAGGCAGAGGCAGGGCAAACAGAGTATGGTTTTCACCTGCATATGAAAACCTGTATTTTACGATTGTCCTAAGGCCGTGTGTGAGGGTGGATCAGGTATTCGTGTTGACTATGGTTTTGGCCTTGGCAGCGAGTGATGCCGTGAAAAAAGAGGTCGGAATCAGGCCTATGATCAAATGGCCTAATGATCTTTATGTGGGCAAAAAAAAGATGGGCGGAATTCTCACGGAGTTTTCTGTAAGGGAAAAGGAGGTGGAATATGTGATCCTCGGCCTTGGTCTCAACGTAAACTGGAATCCGAAAGAAGATGAGTCCATGCTATATCCTGCCACAAGTATTTTTTCCGAGACGGGTATGAAGGCCTCCCGAAGCGATTTATTGATCGAAATATTAAAATCCTACGAGCGTTACTACAGCAATGTGAAGGCCGGAAAAATTGATGATATTTACAAACGGTGGAATGAGCTTTCGATGATAAAGGGCAGGACAGTCGAAATCCATTCAGGTCGGGAGATCGTCCGTGGAAATGTGCTCAAGATAGATCAAAATGGGGCCCTGGTTATCATCAATAATGATGGCGCGGAAAAGACAATACAAAGCGGGGATGTCTCAGTAAGGTTTTAACCCTGGAGAATTATGATGAAAATACTGGTTACCGGTAAGCTTCCCGAAGATGTGTTGGCCCTTATAGAGAAAGAACACCATGTGGAGGCCCATGGCGAGGACCGACCCATGGCGAGGAAGAAGTTGCTGGCTTTGGTGGGTGACAAGGACGGCCTTCTCTGTATGATCACGGACAGGATAGATGAGGAGGTGCTGAACGGGGCTCCTCACCTGAGAATGATAGCCAATCTTGCAGTGGGATATGACAATATTGACGTTGAGGCGGCCACTTCAAGACGAATCCCTGTTTCAAACACGCCTGACGTGCTGACCGATACCACTGCAGACCTGACTTTTGCGCTGATCCTGGCCACTGCCAGGAGAATGGTTGAAGGCGACAAGAGAACGCGGGCGGGAAAATTCAGGTACTGGGCGCCTTTTCTCTTCCTGGGGCGGGATGTTTCAGGGAAGAAACTGGGAATTGTGGGTTTGGGCCGAATAGGAAGGGCCGTCGCACGAAGGGCACAGGGTTTTGGGATGGAGGTCCTCTATAATGATCGATATCCAATAGCAGCATCAGAGGAAAAAGAGCTTGGGGTAGCCTACGTGGAACTAACAACACTGCTTGCCCAGTCCGACTTTGTATCCGTACATGTTCCTCTAAATGACGAGACGAGACATATGATAGACGGGGAAGCTCTGGGGAAAATGAAGTCGACAGCGTATCTAATTAATACGTCGCGGGGGCCGGTTGTGGATGAGGGGGCCCTGGAAAAAGCCTTGAGCGAAGGGAAGATAGCAGGTGCTGGATTGGATGTCTATGAAAAAGAGCCACACGTGAGTGCCGGTCTCATGGAGATGGAAAACGTGGTGCTCCTTCCGCATATGGGGAGTGCAACTGTTGAGGCCAGGACCAGGATGGCACAAAAGGCCACTGAAAATCTGTTGGAAGGAATGAGCGGCAAAAAACCCCCGGATTGCCTGAACTGGGAAGATATTTTGTAAGGTTTTAAGAAGGAGAAATGAGATGGCTACAATCCAGCCAAAGGGTGAAAAACTTCGGCAGGCCGTAAAGTGGATTTCGGAGAACCGACGGGAGGATGAAAGCAGGTCACTTCGTATGCTTATCCAGGAGGCTGCACAGCAATTCAATCTGTCGCCAAAGGATGAGGATTTTCTCATGTCATTTTATAGGGACGAGGGGGTGATTGACTGACCGAATGCTTGGTTTTTTAAGAAATGATGATGTCCTTTTTTTTGATGTGGCTTGAGATATATAGTGCAGTGCGTAAAAAGGCAAAGAAAACTGCGATAAAAAAACAAGTGCCTGTCAGTACGGGGATCCACCAACCGGGTTGATTGCTGTGTGCGATTCCTATCCATATGGAAACAAGGGAGATGAAGCAGAGATAGACAGTTATCATGCCGCATGCAATGATCAGGCACCAGAGAATAATATCTTTGAGGGGCATTGAAAACGGCATATTTATCCCTTCATATCCATCAGTCTATTGCTGAGAAATTCAATTTGGTGTCTCATCTTTTGATCGGTTTTCATCTTATGTTCTACGAGTTCCGAAGCGTACAAGACTGTTGAATGACTCCTGTTTATGGTCTGGGCGATTTTTTCAATGGTTTCGTCCGTATGCCGTCGGCAAAGGAAGACATAGATGTTCCGTGGATAAGCATACACCTTTTTTCTGGATTTGGACCGCAGCATTTCCGGATCAATCTTGTAATACTTTGATACCAGTTTTTTTATGTCACTGGGCATTAAGGAGGATTCTCCCGAAACAAGGCAGTTGACGACGTCTTTTGCCAGGTCAATGTCAATTTTTGCATTAAGGAGTTTGGATTTTGCCGCTATATATTTAAGGGCGCTCTCCATCTGGCGGATATCCCGTTTGAGGCGGCTTGCGAGGAGGTGTATGATTTCCTCGGACACGGCAATGTTTTCATCGGAAGCCTTTTTTGTCAGGATGTTGACCCGGGTTTGATAATCGGGCCTGGAGATGGTTGTAAACAACCCGGAACAAATACGAGACGATAGCCCCTTTGACATACGCGGGATGTCTTTTGGCGGGATAGAGCTGGTGAAAAGGATTTTTTTGTTGTCATTGGCAAGAGTATCAAGAGTATATCCCAGTTCAACCTGTGTTTTCTCCTTGCCGCTGAGGAAATGAATTTCTTCCAGAAGAAGAACATCACAAGCGCGGCGATAATTGTTCTTAAACTCATCAATTCGGTTGTTTTTCAGGGATGAAATCATTTCGTTTGTGAAGTCTTCTGCCGTGACGTAAAAGACTCGAATCCGTGGGTTTTCCTTAAGGATGGCATTGCCTACCGCTTGCGACAGGTGGCTTTTGCCCAACCCTGTGTTGGCAAGCATAAGAAGGGAGTGGTAGTTCCATGCGTCACCGTTAGCAAGTGCCTTTGACGCAGAATAGGCAAACTCATTTGAGCGACCCACAACAAAGCGGTCGAAGGTGAAATTACTGTTGAGGCGGCCCTTTCCGTTGTTTCCGTTACCCGGAATATTAGGAAGCTTAAGCTGTTCATTATAAGGAGAGAAACTGGAAACAGGACGTTTTTTTATCGGGAGCTTGGGCTGTAGCACGAGGTTAACGTGCAGGGCACCTGCCGCATGGAGTTTTTCTTGTATGAGGTTAAAGTAGTTCTCCAAAACCCAATTGCGTGAAAATTTATTGGGACATCCAAGCACGACGGTCTTATCTTTTTTTTCAAGAAAGGAAATGGTGTTTATCCAGAGAGAGAAGCTGTTTTTAGGCAACTCTGAGCGTATCTGGTTTTTAATTTCATCCCAGGTGGATTTCATGGTTTGCTCCGTATGAGTAAGAGAATAGTAAATGCAAAACCATCAACTCTGGTATAGCCTATCGTTGAGATTTTAAACAGGGTACAAATTTTTTGGACAACCACGACCGGATTGGTTGTGAAAATATTAAGCGCTTTAGGATAAATGAATTGCAATGAATTAAAAAAACGGGCCGATAAATTTAAATGCAGTTTTACATTGTGAATGGGGGTTACGTCAAAGTTTATTGCCGGAATTAATTATTTACCAATAGAGGTCTTTTTGACATATGATAACCTGCGACGATCACAGGGAATTTTTGAGATCGATTAATAACTTATCGAGAACAAAGGAAATTTTGTTGAAAGAAGTTTAGGTTTAAAACCAAGCATTTAGAAAGCAACAGTCGCATGTGCAAATAATTTTCCACAATTACGATCTCCTGATTTCTTTGTTTTTTGCAGTTTTTTGTTGATTTTCATTTTCTTAGGGTTCATTTTTTGGTTTGGTTGATGATAACGATGAGGGGCTGATTTTTAGGCTTAATTCTTGCGTACGATCTTAACAAGGTGTTATGTCTTAGGAAAAAAATCAGACAAGATGTGTTTTGAAAGTTGCGTGTGAATAATGAAATAAAAAAATGAAAAATAAATTTTTTATCTATGGGGGAAAATAAGTTGGCAGGGAAAATAAGGATTGCTTTGTTGGCTGGTGGTTGGTCACGAGAACGTGAAGTTTCCATAAAAAGCGGTGAAGCTGTTTATAGGGCCATCGATAAAGGCAAATATGATGTGATCAGATATGACCCGCGGGATGACCTGCGGGCGTTGATAGAAGCCAAAAAAAATATTGACGTTGCCTTCATATTGCTGCATGGCCGATACGGCGAAGACGGCTGTATGCAGGGACTTATGGATATTCTGGAAATACCGTTTGTAGGCTCGGGAGTCTTGTCCAGTGCCATGGCTCTTAACAAAAAAGTGGCAAAGCAGGCCTATAGAAGTGTCGGTCTTGGGGTAGCAAAGGATATTGTTTTGAGGCATGGTGAAGATTTCTCCATTGAGGAATGTGTGAAGGCGGTTGGTGCTGAGACAGTCGTCAAGCCGGTTTCAGAAGGGTCAAGTATCGGGATGTCCGTATGCCGTAATTATGAGGAGGTTGCTGCCGGCATTGAAAAGGCATTTGAATATGACAGGGAGGTCATGGTTGAAGAATATATTCATGGCACGGAGATTACCTGTTGTGTATTGGGAAATCAGGAACTTGTTACTTTCCCTTTGATAGAGATTGTGCCGGCTGCATCGTATCGGTTTTTTGACTATCAAGCCAAATACACGGACGGTGCCACGGAGGAAATATGCCCGGCGCGCATTTCCCGGAAAATGGCAGAATCATGCCAGTCTTGTGCGAAAGCCGCACACGGAGTCCTTGGATGCAGCGTGTGGAGCAGGAGCGATATGATTATTCGGGATGAAAGGATTTATGTGCTGGAGACAAACACAATCCCGGGCATGACAGAAAACAGCCTTTTTCCTTTGGCGGCAAGTGCGGCCGGTTTTTCACTATCTGGGTTGCTCGACGAGTTGATCGCGCTTTCGCTGCGAAAGGCTGTTCGTTAAAAAGGGCAACCCATACAGTCATTAGGGACATCGAGAAAGCCCCAAGAATCCTTACGTGGTAAGGTTGTGGTTGCCTGGGGTTGTTATAATTGGCTAATGCCCTGATATATATGGGAAAGCGGCAGGAATTGAAGGGCAGGTCCAGGCACACTGAAAAAAAGGGTGTTGTTTATAACATATTGAATTTACAGAAGATATCCTCGAATAACACAAAAGGCCATTTAGGATGCATTTACACCGACCCCTATAGTCTTGAGTTATTATCTTTGAACGCATGAACAGATTACCTTGTATGGCCTGCCTTTAAATTTAGGGGAAAGCATGCACGGCGGACAAGCCTCCTCCTCCGCTGTTCTCTTTGGAGCGTTTGGAGCATCGGAGCCAGGGGGTCCCCCATCCAATGACAGCCTGAAACTGGGAACAGGCCCCGAAGAAATCACGAATGCCTTCCTGCAGTCACTCCGAAAAGACCGCTTTATCCCTAACCCCACAATCGGGGGTTATCTTCGGCCGTACTCATTAACGGCGGATGAACCTCCGGCATTTTGTCTGTGACCAGGTATGTTTGGCAAGGAAATATATGATACGGGCTACCGGATGTTTCACGTGAAACATTGATTTGCCTTTTCAAATACCTCCTATTGTGTTATCAAATCCCGCAGCAGATGGTTATAATATTAGGGCACTGTGTTTCTACTGTCGCTTTGAACCAACGGGGGCACGTTTTAAAAAGGGGCTTTGTCATTTTCATGGGACATATCATTTCCATTTCCAACCAAAAAGGCGGTGTGGGAAAAACGACTACCGCCGTCAATCTTTCTTCTTGCCTTGCGGCGGCGGAGAGATCATGTCTTCTAATTGACTGCGATCCACAGGGAAATGCCACGACCGGTCTGGGAATTGATCGATCACATCTTGAAATGGGCCTTTATGATCTTCTGACAGGGGATGTGAAAGATGAGGAGGTCATTATCGAGACAAGCCTTTCAGGTTTACACCTGATTGGGTCAAATGCTGATCTGGTCGGGGCAGAGGTTGAAATGGTTTCCATGGAAAAAAAGGAATTCCGTCTTAGGGATGGGCTTGTACGTTTGAAGCAGCGGTATGACTTTATTTTTTTGGATAGTCCGCCGTCTTTGGGGTTTTTGACGGTCAACACACTCGCCGCCGCTGATTCCGTAATTGTTCCGCTCCAATGTGAATATTATGCTCTTGAAGGCCTGTCTCAGCTGTTGAAGACGGTTAAAGCAGTAAAAAGGGGTCTTAATCCGGGACTTGGCCTTGCCGGAATCTTATTAACCATGTATGATCAACGCAATAATCTTTCACAACAAGTGGAAGATGAAGTGCGGGAACATTTCAAAGAACTGGTTTTTAAGACGGTCATTCCGCGAAATGTTCGATTGAGCGAGGCTCCGAGCCATGGCAGGCCCATTCTTCTATACGACATAAGGTGTAAGGGAGCCCAAAGCTACTTGGATCTTGCAAGGGAGTTGATTGGAAGGGGAATAGGAGATAATGGCAAAAAGAAAAGCCCTGGGAAGGGGATTGTCGGCCCTCATTCCTGATGCCGACAAAATGGAGTCTGTCGAAGGTCAGTTCCTCCAGTGTCCTATTGAAGAGATAGAACCCAATCCTTACCAGCCAAGACAGGAGTTCTCCGTCTCGGAGCTGAAAGAGATGGTGAACTCGGTTCGCGAAAAAGGTATTATTACACCCCTGTTGGTCACCAGGACAGAAAAGGGTTACCAGTTGATTGCAGGAGAACGGAGATGGCGCGCAGCACAAAAAGCAGGCCTTGAAAGGGTTCCCGTTGTTGTGAGAGAAGCCTCTCCTATGGAGGCGTTGGAATTGGCACTTGTAGAGAATATTCATAGAAAAGACCTGAATCCCATTGAAGAAGCGCTCGCGTACAGAAAGTTGCTGGAAGAGACCGGGGCTACCCAAGAAGCCATTGCAAAAAGGATTGGAAAGGATCGTTCTTCAGTGGCCAATCTCCTAAGGCTTTTGAAGCTTCCCTCATTCATTCAAAAGGATGTGATCAATGGTCAACTGTCCCTGGGCCATGCGCGAGTGCTGGCAGGGTTAAAAAGCCGCCGTGAACAAAAGGCACTGAGGGATACGATTTTAAAGAAGGGCTTTTCGGTTCGTCAAGTGGAGGCGTTTGCAAGAAAGAGAAAGACATTTGTCCGTTCAGACCCGAAACGCACGGAACTGGATTATTACATGCAGTCCCTGTCAGACAACCTCAAGAGATCTCTTGGCACTAAAGTTGATATTAAGAAAAGGGGAAGGCAGGGGCGTATTGTGATCTATTTCTATTCCGATGATGAATTGGATCGTCTTTTGGAGATGCTGGCCTGACCTGTTTTTTCCCTCCATTTTCTTTCTTCTCCTTTGAACAGCCTGTGAATGTTGTCCATATGTTTTAAACAAATAAGCGCTGCAGCTATGACCGCCCCAACAACAACGGGCATAGGACTTCCAAAAATCGCAAGCAGAATAGGCACGGCAGCCGCCGCACACAAGGAGCCCAAGGAGACGAAATCCCACTTATAGAAAATAAGGAAAAAGACGAATATGGCCAGGACAGAGCAGAGCGGGGATATTCCCAGATAGACACCCAGGGCGGTGCCGACACCTTTCCCCCCGCGAAATCTTAGGAAAAGCGAGAATTGGTGGCCCAGCAGAGCGCACAGGCCCACCACGGAAGGTCCTGATTCCTGTAAAGGAACAGCCTGGGAAGCATATAGGGCAAATAGAATAACGGGAATGAAACCTTTGAGCACATCTAGGATTAGGGTGAGAAGGCCCCATTTGACGCCTACTTCTCTGGCTACGTTGGTTGCCCCTATGTTTCCACTGCCCCGGTTTGTGATGTCAATGTGGGCCGCTTTTTTTGAAATAAGCTTCCCAAAAGGAACTGAACCAAGGAGATATGCTGCCGGGGCCCAATAGAATAACTGCGATACCATGAGAACTCCAATACGGTGTTTGTGAAAGAACAGATACGGAAAAGATTACCACGAAATCTTCGAATACATTATTTCAGTATATCCGAATATTAAAGGATTTTCTTAAAGGAAACTCCAGGTAACTTTACAATTATCTTGTTATTTATAAACTTTTATTGGAATATTAGGATATATGTATTGGGAAACGGTTGCAATTGAATTTTCCCGTAACGTTCAAAAATGTTTGCATTTTGTGTCTTTTATAAAATGAATTCGTTTCCAATCTGAGCATTTACAAAAATTCCGCTTGTTTGGGTGAAGCCGTGAGATTAATGGTTATTGACGGGCAGGGTGGCGGAATCGGCGCCACGATCATCAAGAGATTGAGGGAATCCATAGGGAACGACATAGAGATTCTTGCGCTTGGTACCAATTCCATAGCCACATCAAGGATGATGAAGGCCGGGGCCAACAGGGGTGCTACCGGTGAAAACGCCATCATACGAACGAGTCAGATAGTGGATGTGATAATTGGACCGCTTGGTATTATAATGGCAGACTCGATGATGGGGGAAATGACTCCACAAATGGCTGCATCGGTGAGTTCAAGTGAGGCGAAAAAGATACTGATTCCACTGACGCAGGAAAACGTGGAAATTGTCGGGGGTTCCGGTGAGCCTCTGCCGCATCTCGTTGAGCAGGTTGTAGCGATTATCAAGGAGATTAACAAGGATGTGTGAATCAACTGCTTATATATTGAAAGATGGCCAAGAGAAAATAGTCCTCGAGAATGTCGATTTTCTTGAAAACGGCGATGAACAGGTAAAACTGGTTGATCTGTTCGGTGAGGAAAAGATCTTAACGGCCAGGGTGAAGGCCTTCTATCTCCTGGACCACAAGATTATTTTAGAGCCGCTGTGATAGGGAACGTGTTTTGCCCCTTCGGTTTCCTGTTATATTGAATGGCTCTGCCCTAACCCCGTTGATGGTAAGCAATGATATTTATTTTCCTGTCACACCCTGATGTCTTTTTATCTTTGTCATCGTCCAGAAACATCATGGTGCATAAAGGCCTTTGAACTCTCTGGCAGATCGGTGAGATACCCCTTTTTGATTGTTTCCGGAAGCTTTATGTAAAAGGCTCCCTCCTCTTCCTTCCCCCTCTTCAGACAGCCCTTGCCATAGATACGGCATTTTATTGTGAGTTCCTCGAAGGCGGAATGAAGCTGCCGTTCATTGAGTACGCCGCTTTTTATAAGCTTCACAAGGGACTGGATTCGAAACCTGTCCATGCCCATATACCGGGCTGACAGTTGATCAGGATGCCCGCCTTCCCTCACAACAAGCGGCCTTTTTATCAGGTGAACCGGATAGCGGCAGGAGATTCTCAGCCACAGGTCGTAATCCTCACAGGCGGGGAGGGTTTCATCAAAGAGCCCGACTTGATTCAAAACGATTCTTCTTAGAATAACGGCAGAAGGGCTGACTAAACACAGTTTCAGTGACGGGATAAATATGTCGCCGGATGGCTTTAGGTGTTTTTTTCGGGGATTGACCCGGAGTCCGTTTCTGATCCAGATCTCTTCCGTCTGGCATACAGGTACCTTTGGGTTGCTTTTTAAGAAGGCAATTTGCTCTGCCAGTTTATCTGGATGCCAGTAGTCATCGGAATCGAGGAATGAAACGAATTTCGCGGTTGATTTTTTGATACCGGTGTTTCTTGCTGCTGATACTCCCAGGTTTAAATTGTGCTGTATATGCTTGATTTTATTATCAAATTTAGCCATAACATGTTTGGTGCCGTCTGTTGATCCGTCATCGACGACTATGATCTCAAGGTCCGTAAATGTCTGGGAAATTACGGATGAGACGGCCCGCACAACCTTGTCGGCCCTGTTGAAGGTGGGAATGATAACGCTTACGGTTGCCATAGCATTGTCTGCCAGATGAGTGCAAGGAATCCTGCTAAGAGAAAGGTGCCTTCGACCAGTGCTTCCAAGACTGTTCCGGGATAAAGCCATCGCCTTTCATAAGATAAAAGGCAGAGAGATAAAGCACACAGAGGAAGCAACATAGCGAAGGAAAAGGGACCGACCAGATCCAATATAGGGCTGAAAATGAGGATAAATGCGCTTACCAAAAGGATGATCTTAAGGAGTGCCAGGGTCTTTTCTTCACCCAAGATTATGGGCATGGTTTCTGTTCCCACAATCAGGTCGCCCTGGGACTGAAATATGTTGAAAAGAATCGCCCTGGCATAACTCATTGAAAATACCATTAAAGACGTTACTATTGCAGATGTCCAGGCAATTCGGGCCATATCCAGTAATGGAAGAATCGCTATGATCGCCACCCAGGCGAGCGATTCCGAAAGACTCCTTGAACCCGGAATGTCTTTTATCTTGGAATAGGTGGTCCTGTGCCGAAAACGTTCCGGTATAAATGGGATGCTATATACGATTCCCAAGAAACTCAGTCCGCTCAATGCAAGAAAAGTAGAGAGGCCGACGCTTAATGAAACGGCGAGAGCCCCTGCAACAGCGGTTATGGCCGTCATGATCAAGAGCGGTCTGTATTTTTTGAGGAAGGCAGCGCTTTCAGGATCATTGTATGCGCTGGCCCCTTTGTCCAGGAAGCGGTTTAGGACATGCATGGCATAAACGTAGAGAAGCGTTATCAATGGAAAGGTGAAACCCGGGTTGTGTTCCAATATCATCGAGGCAGCATAAGAGAATGAAAAGGCACCGAAGGCGACGGCAAGGTTTGTCAATACCAGAAATTTGAGAGTCGGTCTTATCCATCTGAACAGGAGGGACTCGCCCCGTGAGCGGATGCCTTCGATTTTTCTAACCACATTCTTAAGCATCCAGTTGGGAGTCGACGCCCCCGCAGTGACGCCTATAATTTCCATTCCGGAAAGCTTGTCTTTTCTAAGATCTTTTTCGGTTTCAACATGAAAAGTCGGCAGGCCCGCTTCTCTGGATACCTCGGCAAGTCGCTGGGTATTTGCGCTGTGGGATCCTCCCACGACCACCATTGCATCAACCTGTCCAGCGAAAGACCTTACCTCCTTCTGCCGTTCGTTAGTGGCATCGCAAATGGTATCAAAGACAAGCACCTCCGGAAAACGCTTTTTGAGTGACTGAACAACTTCACGGAATTTCTGCTGGTTCTGGGTTGTCTGTGCCACGACGAATAAGCGATCCATGTGGGGTAATTCGGAAACGTCTTTTACGTTCCGAATAACATGAACAGGCCCTTCGCTGTAACCCATTAAACCAATGACTTCGGCATGATCCCTGTCCCCTATGATGATTGCCGTATAGCCTTTACGGGTATGGGAACGGATAATGGCATGGACTTTGGCGACCCTTGGACAAGTGGCATCGATTATGTTCAACCCGGTTTTTTTGATGGACTGGCGTATTTGGGGAGAGATGCCATGGGCCCTGATCACGATTTCACCTGTTTGGAGTCCGGCAAGATTGTTGATTGCATGAACACCTTTTGATTCGAGAAGGTCAATGACCTGGGTGTTGTGAATAAGTGGGCCGTATGTATAAAGCGGCCCTTTTCTTTTGTTCGTCTCTGCGAGCACTATTTCCATGGCTCGACGGACGCCCATGCAGAAGCCTGCCGTTCTTGCCAGTTTGACCTTCAATTCCTATTTTCCTCCAAAAGGAGAAAGTATTGATCCAATGTGGACATCATCGTCTTATGATCGTTTATTTGGGTTATGGAGTCCCGAAATCGGGCGCCATGGGGAAGACCTTTAGTATACCGCAAAAGGATTCCTCTCATCATGAATGCGGCCCTGTGTTCTCCCTCAAAACGGGACAAGAGTTGAAAATGGTCTGCAATAAAAGCCCTGCGTTCCGACAAAGTGGGTTGCTGTATTGGACAGCCTTTTTCCATTTGCGAAATCTGCCGGAATATCCATGGGTTGCCGGCAGCTGCCCGACCAAGCATGACGCCGTCGCATCCGGTCTCATTCTTCATCTTTAAGGCAAGGGACGGTCTGAAAACATCTCCGTTGCCAATAACAGGTATTGTGAGCTGCTCCTTGAGCTTGGAGATAACGGACCATTCAGCCTTTCCAGAGAAGCCCTGCGTGACAAACCTCGGATGGATGGTCAGGGCATCAACACCACAGTCTTCCATGATTCGGCACATTTCAGATGTTACGGGTTCGTCGGCAGACCATCCGGACCTTATTTTGGCGGTCAGGGGTACGGAACAAACCCGCCTCACGGAAGATAGAATTTGTTTTACCCTTTCCGGCATCCGGAGGAGTGCCCCGCCGGCGCCGGTCTTCAGGACCTTCTTTGCGGGGCAGCCCATATTAATGTCTACAATGTCAGCTCCTGCAGCAACAGCTATTTCCGCAGCCTCAGCCATGGCCTCCGGATTCGTACCAAAGAGCTGGACGGCCAGGGGTTTTTCATCTGAGTGGCTTTTCAAATAACGGAGGGTTTTTTTTCGCCTTTTTGTCAGACCCATCGCGCTGATCATCTCGGTGGTGACGAGGGCAGGTCCCAGCTTTTTTATCATGAGGCGAAAGGGCAGATTTGTTATGCCCGACATTGGGGCCATAACAAGCCAGTTTTTCAGTTTCAGGGATCCGATTAGCAGCATGAAACGATTTTAGATGAGTTATTGGATAAATACAACAACCAAAGAAGGTTTTTATTACTATATAAGAAAGGTTTTTTAAGGCAACAAAACAAAGTACAAATTATGTAACTGATGAAATGGGAAGGGTAGATATTGATTGATGCGTTTAAAAATATTCATTGCATTGTGTAATTATGAGGCAATAGCCCGAGGTGATCTTGCTACCAAAGAACTTAATACTAGCAGAAATAAAAAAAGATGTCGCCAATAAGCACTTTAATTGGCAGCGCTATTTGAATAATTTTGGCTCTACCGGTGGAGGCAATTAGCTTCCTTATTTGACCTCTATCTTCTTGAAATGGCTTTCTTCGGATTTGGGAATAGTCAGCTGCTGGTGGTAAAATACTCATCGTCGGTCAGGAGTCAAGGAAGGTGGAGAGTAGGTCAGTAATCCACGGAAGGGAAAAGTTTCCTGTTGGTATGGGGAAGGAAGAGTGCCGCAATGTACTCGTCAGTAAAAGGCGGGTGAATGGAAAGCTCTATGTTTGTCATTGAGCTTGCTATATTCTTGCAGTTTTCAAATGCCGTTTCAGAAAGTAGGCACATGCGTGCGCCAGTCAGGGAGCTGTTACCGATGAACTGTATTTTTTCATGTGGCATATCCGGCAGCAGCCCGATTGCGATGGACTTGGAGACATCTAAAAAATTGCCGAAACCACCTGCCACATAAAACGTTTCAATTTGATCAAAACCGAGATCGATATAATCGAGAAGGGACTTTATAGCCGCAAAAACCGCACCCTTTGATTTTATGAGGTTATCAATGTCTGTTTCGGTAATGACCACGTCTGCCCCGGATTCGGTTTCATTCGCATATGCTATGATGTATTGAGGTATATTGTCCTCAATTGTAAGCCTGTCGTCTTTCCTGTTGCGGTGAAACTTTCCGTCCTGCGCGATTATCCCGTTTTTCACCAGTTCATAAATGCAGGCTATCAGGCCCGAACCGCATATTCCAATTGGATTGGTATTGCCTATGGTTTCGTATTTTAGGGCGGAGTCTGATATTTCAATTTTTTCAATGGCACCGGTTGTAGCGCGCATCCCGCAACGGGTACCTCCACCCTCAAAGGCAGGGCCGGCCGAGGCTGAACAGCATACGAGCCAGTCACGATTTCCTATTGCTATTTCACCGTTCGTGCCGATGTCTATCAGGCCCTTTACCTCTTCATGTTCTGCAATGCCGCTTGCCATAACTCCTGCAATGATGTCACCGCCCACGTAAGAGGCGACCCCGGGGACCGTTTCCAGTATGCCCCGGGGATTAATGTGGATTCCGATCTGTTCCGCACGGATCTGGGGAAAATTTCGTGCCGTGGGGACATACGGATCCAGACGGATGGAGCACGGTGTGAGGCCAAGGAGAAAATGGCTCATGGTCGTGTTTCCTGCCGCCACAATGGAGTTTATTTCCTCAATTGATATATTGTTGTCCTTTGCCAATTTACCTATGAGCTGGTTGATGTTTTTTACCACCGCCTTCTGTACAGGTTGCACTCCTCCCCTACCGCAGGCAAAGATCATCCTTGATATTACGTCCTCTCCGTAGCTGGCCTGGTTATTAAGGCTGCCCTCCACACCGATCACCTTGCGGGATTTGATGTCAATGAGCTGGGCAACGACCGTGGTGGTCCCCACATCAACGGCCACGCCGTAATTGGAATCGGCCGTGTCGAGGGGGTCTATTTTCAGGATGCGGTAGTTATTCCTGTCCCTGGACAGGGTTACCGTGATCTTCCAATCATTTTCCCGAAGGACGTCGGAGAGTTGGTGGAGACAATCCAAGGGGATGTCAACAAACCGTGATCCGGCCTCCTTTGCCAAAGGCCTTGAAATGCGTTCAACATCCGGGATATTGTCCTCGGGGGTCGGAGGGGGTAGCTCCAGGTATATCTTTCGCACTATGGGATTGTCATTCGCCTGGTGGGCTTCTCCTTCCATCTCCCCGGTCAGGATCTGGGACTCATCCACTCTTGACTCGGGAGGAATTATGACCTCAAGATTATCATGGACTTCTGTCTGGCAGGCCAGCACATAGCCTTTCATTATTTCATCCTGAGAAAATAGGGCTTTTGCATGTTCTTCCGCAGGTGCCAAGCCTTTAGAAATCTGAATGCGGCACTTGCCGCAAACACCTTCTCCTCCACAGAGATTACTTATAAAAACACTCGCCTGTTGGGCGGCATCTGCGATGGTTGTTCCTTCCTCCACATCAATGGATCTGTCGTTGGGAAGAAATTTTACGCTGTATTTGATCATTAATTATTCCCTTAGTTTTCTCTGCTACAGTATCTTTTAAACACTGATCTTGTTTTTTTGATTGGCAATTTAAAATTATCATGCTGATCGCTAACTGCCTGTCCGGTGAAATTACAAACCATTTCAACGAGCTGAGTCCTGAAAGCTTCACATGGGTTATTTTTATATCATCAAGAAAAAAAATATCAAATATAAATTTTCAATGCGTTAGCAAAGTACAAGCAGAATCCCCCACGGCTTGCCGCGGGGAGGCTCACTTCTTTGGAAAAATTATTGTGGATCGCAAAAACGACTCTGGTTCTAAGGTTGACACACAAGACGGACATACCTATAATTCTTTTATTTCTCAAAAAGGA
>CAZIXY010000017.1:0-23311 GCA_964543315.1 uncultured Desulfobacteraceae bacterium
TTTATTGATTTCCGGCATACCCATATGGGCGGGACTGTCCTGTATATCCCTTGTGTTTGTTCTGATATTCTCTCCTCACCTGTTATCGACACTTCCATATGTGCTCCACGGCAGTATGGACAGTTTTGCGCTCCTGGCTATACCCCTTTTCATTTTTCTCAGCGCACCGATAGCCGAATCGAACGCCAGCAAGGATCTTTATGAAACACTTCATAAATGGCTCTACAAAATTCCCGGCGGCCTCGGAATTGCCAATATGGTCGGCTGCGGCATCTTTGCTGCCTTATGCGGCTCCAGCCCGGCGACTGCAGCGGCCATCGGGGGTATCGGGATCCCGGAAATGAGAAGACGCGGCTACTCCCCCGCATTGAGCACAGGTTTGATCGCCCATGCCGGGACCTTCGGTATCCTTATCCCGCCCAGTGTCACCATGATCCTTTACGGCGTTGCCACCGAGACCTCCATCGGTAAATGTTTTATTGCTGGCGTTCTGCCCGGCATACTTGAAATCATCCTAAGCTGTATCTGGGTGGGGTCGGTCTTTTATTATCGCAAACTGATTCCTGCCAAACCGGGGGCCATGTATTACATTGAAGACCGGGGGCAGGTTGAGTCCTTTTCCTGGAAAGAAAGGTTCACATCTCTTATAAAGATTTTTCCATTTGTCTTGATCATATTCGGGATCATGGGATCCCTGTATGGTGGCTGGGCCACACCAAGCGAGGCCGGAGGGCTGGGCGCTGTTCTTTCCCTCTTCTTTGTGATGACCATATACAAGATTTATAGGCCCAAACAACTCTGGAAGATATTCATAAAGGCCTTAAACGAGAGCAGCATGATATTGATGATCATGGCCTCAGCCTTGCTGTTTGCCTATGTCTCTTCCGATCTGTATGCGACCCAGGCCCTGGGTGAACTCATATTAAAGATCCCAATTGGAAAGTGGGGGATAGTCGTCCTCATTAACATTCTGCTTTTGATACTGGGATGTTTTATCCCGCCTGCAGCAGTTATTCTGATGGTGGCACCGCTCCTGCTCCCTATTATCCAGGGACTGGGATTTGATCCCATATGGTTTGCGGTTATCATGACCGTCAATCTCGAGATAGGCCTGGTAACACCTCCCGTAGGGCTTAATCTCTATATTGTAAAAAATATTGCACCTGACATTCCCATGTCCCATGTCTTGCTGGGCGTTGTTCCCTTTGTCATCATCGAGGGTCTCGTTATTTTGGCGGTGTCTATCTGGCCGGAATTGGCCCTGTGGCTGCCCAACAGAATGATAGGATAGCCTTTCAAATAAGAGGGAGAAATTAGGACGAAAGATTGACATGACGGAACCCAAGGACAGTTTGGTCGTTATATGGACGAGTGGTGAAAAGGATGTCGCCCTGGAAGTGGCATTTCCCTATACGCTTAATTCCATGCTAAGAAACTGGTGGGAAGAGGTTATACTGGTTGTATGGGGACCGTCGACTAAATTGGCGTGCCACGATCTTGAGATACAGGCCTATTTGGAAAAGATCAAAGATGCCGGTATCACAATTGAATGCTGCAAGGCATGTGCCGATCGCTACGGTCTTTCGGAAAGGCTGGAATCGCTGGGAATCCATGTGAGATATATGGGTGAACCGACGACAGGATACCTGAAAGAAGGCCGGCACATTCTTACATACTGAAAGAATAGTCGGCTCCGTTTTGTGAAGAGGAGCTGTTGCGAGCCAGAGGGTTTTTGTGATCTCCCTTATATGGAGGGAAAGTATGGATAATAAATTACTCAAAGACTGTTTTATAGAATCCGCAGAGACTTATAAGGAAAAGACCGCCATAACCTTTTTTCGCGGTCCCTCGGTTGAAACCGAAATTTCCTATCTGGACCTGGAGAAAGACTCAAACCGAATCGCCCATATGTTTCTCGAAAAAGGTGTTCAAAAAGGAGACAGGGTCCTTTTCTTTATGCCCAAATGTCTTCTCTTTGTCATGGCTCATATCGCCCTTCAAAAAATAGGCGCTATCAGCGTCCCGTTGAATCCCGGGTTCAAGAAATCAGAAATGTCTTACTTTATAGCCGATGCCGCTCCCAAACTGGTTATGGTCGGCTCAGAACAGTCGGCAACCATAAATGAAATCGACCCTGAACTTTCGACAGTTGTTGTTCAAACGGAACTCCCTTACCAGGAAATTGATTTTTTTCGATATTACCCGGATGCCTTGCCGGAAACAGAACTGAAATCTACTGATCCGGGACTCATCATCTATACCTCCGGGACCACCGGAAAACCCAAGGGGGCATTGCTCACAAACAGCAACCTGGTGCACGATGCCGCCAATATTATTCACATATGGGAGATCTCGGAATCCGACATCCTGTGTCATGCGCTCCCGCTCTTCCATGTACACGGGCTCTGCTTTGCACTTCATACTGCATTGATCGCAGGATCCCACGTGCTCTTGCTCGATCAGTTCTCAGTAGAGACGGTAGTGGATCGTCTGATCCAGAATGAGGGCCCTTATAGGAGCACCGTATTCATGGCGGTTCCTCCCATGTATGGTAAAATGATGGACTATATAGGAGAAAAAAATCTTGACTTCAGTCATATGCGATTATGGACCTCGGGCTCCGCACCGCTTCTGACAAAGGATTTCGAGAGGATCAAGAAGGTATTCGGAAAGGAACCCGTTGAACGCGAGGGTATGACGGAGACAGGGATGAACTTTTCCAATCCGGTAAAGGGTGTGAGGAAACCCGGCTCTATCGGGCTGCCTCTCCCGGATCTTAAGGTAAGGATCGTAGACATTGAGACATTTGAGGATGTGGCACCGGGTCAAGAGGGTGAATTCTGGCTCAAGGGTCCCGCCGTGACTCCGGGATACTGGCAAAAACCTGAGGAGACGGCCAGGGCTTTCGAGAAAGGCTGGTTCAAAAGCGGAGATCTGGGTAAAGTCGATGAGGATGGATATTATTATCTGACGGATAGATGCAAACATATTATCATCTCGGGCGGTGAAAATATCTCACCAAAAGAGGTGGAGGGAGTCATCAACCAATTGGATGATGTTCTCGAATCTTCTGTTGTGGGTATCCCGGACGAAACATGGGGGGAAAAGGTGGTTGCAGCCGTTGTCACCCGGACCGAATCCGGAATCAAGGAAGATGAGATAAAGGCCTATTGCAAAAAACATCTCCATGACTGGAAATGTCCAAAAGAGATTGCTTTTTTTAACGAGTTGCCGAAAAATACCATGGGAAAGGTTCTAAAAGAAGATGTAAAAAAGGCTTTTGAAATTTGAAAAGGATTTTAAGACTCAGAGGGCACTCTCTCTCAACAAATTGGAGCATTGAAAATGGACCCCAAAGAGATAATCAGCGGAAAAAGAATTCTCATAGTCGATGATGAACAGGATGTTCTCGATACCCTGGCCGGCCTTCTCGATTTTTGTAAGATCGATACGGCGACTTCTTTCGAAGAAGGTAAAGATCTGCTTGAAAACAGCGTGTATGACATTGCTATCCTGGATATAATGGGTGTCAGAGGGTTTGATCTCCTAAAGATTGCAACCAGAAGGGATATCCCCGCTCTAATGTTGACCGCCCACGCCCTTTCGGAAGAAAGCCTCAAAAAATCGGCTGAAAACGGTGCCTCCTATTATGCACCCAAAGACCAGATAGACAAGATCGATGTCTTCCTCGCGGATGTGCTCGAAGCAAAAGAAAAAAACAAGAGCGCCTGGATCAAGGTCTTCGAAAGGTTGGGGGGATTCTTTGACAAAAAATTCGGTGGACCGGACTGGAGGGAAAAAGAAAAAGAATTCTGGGAAAAAAGGACAAAAATACTTCGCTAATATAAAAACCGTTATCTCAGCTCAAACCGAAAAGCCTCTCCTGTTTAGGGAAAAGGCTTTTTATTTTATTGGAAATATCCTTGAGGTTGCCAAACCCTAAGACACCTTGACTGAATTGTTCTAATATGTATAATACCATTTAGTATAATTCTATATGGTATAATACAGGAGAATAGGGAATATGACAACGAACCCTTTTAAATACGGGACTGTCGTCACCGGCAAAGATTTTTGTGGTCGGCATGAGTTACTCAGAGGAATAGTTAAGCATATCGATTCGGCCCAGAATGTTGCCATCATCGGCGAGCGACGAATCGGGAAGACCTCTCTCATTCGCGAAGCAGTCGGAAAAAAGAAGGGGGTTCGTACTCTATACGTAGATTTCTTCGGCGCTAAGTCCATTGATGCTGTGTGCAAACGGATTATACATGGGATTACTCTGATGGAAAAAAGAGAAACCTGGGCAACGAAAATCATAAAGGCCATACCGTATATCCGGCCAAAGCTGTCTGTTGATCCCCTGACGGGTGCGATTTCTCTAATCTTCGACGCATCCACGGAACTGAAAGAAGAATCAATTCCGGAAATCCTCTCGTTCATAGAAAAGCTTTCTGAAGAGAAAACCCTCGTCGCTGTGTTTGACGAATTCCAGGCTATTCTCGATATCCGTGATTCCCGCGAAGCCCTTGGGCTTTTGCGTAGCACCATTCAGTTCCAGAGTGATGTGCCGTATATTTTCGCAGGAAGCATCCGACACAAAATGGACTGGATATTCTCCTCCCCTGACTCGCCCTTTTTTAAGTCCGCAATACTCATAAACGTCCATTCACTACCCTATGACGAATACTCGAAGTTCCTTAAGGGGAAATTTAGGAGGGAAAAACGGACGATACATGATGAGTCCATGAAAAAATTTTTCCAGATGGCCGATAACATAACCGGTGATATCCAGCAGCTTTGCGAGGCACTTTGGTCCGTGACCCGGGAAGGGGCAGAAATCAATGACACAAGCATAGCAGACGCGCTGAGCCTGATATTTGCCAGGGAAAAAAACGCATACGAGAATTACTTTAGCCTGCTTACCGATCTACAGCAGAAATGCCTGATGGCCATTGCAATGGAAGGTGGAAAAAACGTGCTATCCGCACGTATTGCAAAAGCTGCAGGTGCAGC
This sequence comes from uncultured Desulfobacteraceae bacterium, assembly GCA_964543315.1. Lineage (GTDB taxonomy): Bacteria > Desulfobacterota > DSM-4660 > Desulfatiglandales > Desulfatiglandaceae > JAFDHL01. Next base: position 5,017 of record CAZIXY010000017.1, read on the forward strand.
CAATCCGTCCTCGGTAAGGAAGGCCGTCAGTAGAATGATCTCGCTGAATATCCTGTTTGAAAAGGGTAAGGAGGTCCGGTTTGTCAACCCATTTTTCCGTGCATGGCTGGCCCGGAGAGGAGGATCCTAAGACAGGCCGAGAAAATAGAATAAACAGGTGTGACTCCATCTAAAGCGGAATATTCCCGTGCCTCCTTTCGGGGATGGATTCCTTTTTATTCTGAAGCATCATGAGGGCCTTGATCAATCTTGTCCGTGTGTTCTCCGGAAAGATAATATGATCCGTATATCCCAATTCCGCCGCCTTGAACGGACTGGCAAAGTTATTCCTGTATTCCTCCACCAGCCTCTCTTTTGTCTCACCCGGGTCATCCGCATCTGCCAGCTCTTTTTTAAAAATGATGTTGGCCGCCCCCTCTGGACCCATGACCGCGATTTCGGCCGTTGGATAGGCATAGTTTATATCCGCTCCAAGGTGTTTGGCCGACATGGCGATATAGGCCCCGCCGTAAGCCTTGCGGGTGACAACGGTAATCTTCGGGACCGTGGCCTCGGAATAGGCAAAAATAATCTTTGCCCCGTGTTTGATAATCCCGTCGTACTCCTGCTGAACCCCCGGCAGGTATCCCGGTACATCCACGAAGGTAATCAATGGGATATTAAAGGCATCGCACAATCGCACGAACCTGGCGCATTTAACGGAAGCCTTGGTGTCCAGACAGCCCGCCAGAAACCGGGGCTGATTGGCGATAATTCCGACGGACAGACCTTTCAGCCGCCCGAAACCCACAACCATATTTTTCGCGAAGTGCTTGTGGACCTCCAAAAAAATGTTGTTGTCCAGTACGGTTCGAATGATTTCGGTTATATCATAAGGCATCCTGGGATTGGTTGGCACAATTTTGTTCAGAGACTTATCTTTCCGGCCGGGGTCGTCCGTGCATTCAACGGGAGGTGTTGTCTCCCTGTAGTTCTGGGGGAGATAGGAAAGAATCTCCTTGACCCTGTCCAGGGCGGTCTGATCCGAATCTTCGGCAAAGTGCGCGACCCCGCTTTTGGTATTGTGGGCCATGGCACCCCCGAGATCCTCCGGTGTCACCTCTTCCGAGGTCACCGCCTTGATGACCTGCGGGCCTGTGATAAACATATTGCTCGTCTTTTTGACCATAATGGTGACGTCCGTAAGGGCGGGCGAATAGACGGCGCCTCCCGCACAGGGTCCCATAATAACCGATATCTGGGGAATGACGCCGGAGCTCAAGACGTTTCTTCTAAATATTTCCCCGTAGCCGGCCAGACTCATGACGCCTTCCTGGATCCTGGCACCTCCGGAGTCGTTCAACCCGATCATGGGAGCACCATTCTCAAGGGCCAGATCCATGACCTTGCACACCTTCTGTCCGAACGCGCCGCTCAAGGAGCCCCCGAACACCGTGAAGTCCTGGGCAAACATGAAAACCCGTCTTCCATTGACCGTCCCGTAACCGGTCACCACTCCGTCACCCGGTATTTTTTTCTTCTCCATGCCGAAGTCCTGGCACCGGTGAACAACGAACTTGTCCACTTCCTGAAAACTGCCCTCATCAAGAAGATAAGAGATCCTTTCCCTTGCCGTCATCTTCCCCTTGGCATGTTGCTGCTCGATACGCTTCTCACCGCCCCCAAGCTCCGCCTGAAGGTTTCTTCTTTCCAGCTCCTTAATCTTGTCTTCTGTTTCCATGTAAAACCTCGACAGTTATAGTGACAGGTGATGATCCGTCAAAGTGGACCGCCCCAACTTTGATAATTGTCTTTCCCTATTAATATTCTTGCGTTAATTGCGGTTTGCCGAATGGGAAAAGCCTAATATTATAGACATTTTGTATTGTGGCCATATATTATTTAAGTGCCTATCTTGTCAAGAATTATATCAAGGGCATCCATTTATTTGTCCGCGATAATATTTTCGCCCAAAGCGTTAGTTCCTTATATCGCAAACACGCCTACCATTAATCAGTTAGTCTAACAGCTTTTGTATGGCACGCATTTGTACTGAGGATCATAGCGCAAAATGGAAAAGACAAGGACTAACAGATACCTTGACATAATTCGTTATGTTATTTAGCATTTTAAAGTCTTATCCGTCAATTTCACGGCTTTCTGGACAAAGAGAGAAACCTCTGATACATTAATGAGCCGGCAACAGCCTTTAGGTGATGCGCTCTCGGCGTATATGAGTTCGTTCATTGCATGCGCCGGTATTTGTGTTCATGTGTTATTGAAATTATGGAAACGAAAAGAATCACATTAATATTCCCGGGCCAGGGCTCACAATATGTCGGCATGGGCAAGGAATTGTACGATAGATTCAAACTGGTCAGGCAGATATACGAAGATGCCAGCCAGATCCTTGGCTATGACATATCGGCACTGTGCTTTAAAAAACACACGATCGGAAAATTCATGCACAAGGCGGCGGATTTGAATAAGACGATCTATACCCAGCCCGCTGTCCTGACAATGAGCTATGCTTGTTATAGGGTGCTTGAAGACACATGCAAGGAGTGCAACGTTGACCTGGATGTGTCTTTACTGGCAGGACACAGCCTGGGTGAATACACGGCATTGCTTGTTTCGGGCGCAATGGATTTCAAGACTACTTTGAGTCTTGTACAGAAAAGAGCCGCCTTTATGACGGAATGGGGCAGGGCTTATCCCGGCGCAGGACTGATGGCCATAGTAGACAAAGGAAAAGAGTTAGACTACGACAAAATATGCGCTTTGTGCAAGGATTTCGGGGTTTATGTCACACTCAACAACACCAAGAGCCAGATTGTCGTAGGCGGGTCAAAAAGAAGACTGGCGGAAATGGGAAAAGATTTGAAAAAACAGGGCAAGCGCTCAACAATGTTGAAGGTGGAAGGACCCTTTCATACACCTATCATGAAGCCCGCTGCCGACAAGTTCAAAAGGGAATTAGACAAAAGCGAAATCCATATTGCCGTAAAACCGGTCATGGCTAATGTATCGACGGAAGCTATTGTGGATCCCATTCACATAAAAAAAGAACTCCACGAACAGATTTTCAAGATCGTGAACTGGCGGGGAGGGATTGAAAGAATTGTCAGCAGCCGGGAAACCGTATTTATTGAAGTGGGGCCGAAAAAGGTCCTGAGTAATATGATCAACGATATTGACCCTTCCATACCGAGACTCAATATAGAAGACATGGAGTCTCTTGAAAAGACCGTAAAAGAATTGACCCTATTGGCCGGCAGTTGATTTGGATATTGACTTCTAATCAAGCTAACATTTCTAATTCCTTTTTTTCGAGTGACTTTATCTTATCTCTAAAAACGGCGGCGTTTTCGAACTCCAATTTCGCAGCCGCCTCCTTCATCTTCTCAGTCAGATCTCTGATCAGTTCACCGATATCCTCACCGGTCGAATACAAAACCTCCTCTTCCGCGATCACAGGGACTGTCACATAATCAGCCTCATATGCCGATCCCAAGATGTCTTCAATTTTCTTCCGGATGGATGCCGGAGTAATGTTATTTTCCTCGTTGTACTCAAGCTGTATCCTGCGGCGTCTGCCGCTTTCATCCATAGCCCTTGTCATGGAATCCGTTATCTCATCAGCGTAAAGCAGAACCGTCCCATTGATATTTCTGGCTGCTCTGCCACAGGTCTGTATAAGAGATCTTTCCGACCGCAGGAATCCTTCTTTGTCGGCATCAAGTACGGCCACAAGGGAAACCTCGGGAAGATCCAGTCCCTCCCGCAGCAGGTTGATACCTACCAATACATCAAAAACCCCTAATCTAAGATCTCTAATGATCTCCATTCTCTCAATGGTCTTTATATCGGAGTGCATATATCGGACATTTATCCCGAATTCGGAATAATACTCGGTAAGATCCTCGGCCATTCTTTTAGTCAATGTTGTAATAAGGATCCGTTCTTCTTTTTCCACTCTTTCCCTGATCCACCCTAAGAGGTCATCTATCTGGTTGGATGCGGGACGGACGACTATTTCAGGATCGATCAATCCTGTTGGTCTGATAATCTGTTCTACGATGCCTTGGGTTTTTTCGATTTCATAAGGTCCGGGCGTTGCCGATACGCATATTTCCTGCTTCACTCTCAATTCGAATTCCTCGAATTTCAAAGGCCTGTTATCAAGGGCCGAAGGAAGCCTGAATCCATACCTCACCAAGGTCTCTTTTCTCGATCTGTCTCCGCGGTACATACCATGCAGTTGCGGTACGGTGATATGGCTTTCATCAATAATAACCAGAAAATCTCTTGGAAAATAGTCAAGAAGCGTTGGAGGCGGTTCGCCGGGTGATCTGCCGGTCAGATGCCTCGAATAATTTTCAATACCATGACAATATCCCATCTCCAGCATCATCTCCAGGTCAAATCTCGTACGCTCCTCGATTCGCTGTGCCTCCAGAAGTTTATTCTGTGACTTAAAATACCGAATCTGTTCATCCAATTCTTCATTGATATGCTTTATCGCCCTCTCTCGAATTTCAACTGTCGTTACATAATGAGTCGCTGGGTAAATCGTTACACGATTAAGCGTATTCATGATCTTTCCGGTTAACGGATCAATTTCATTAATAGATTCAACCACATCCCCGAAAAAGCTAATACGAACAGCCCTTTCCTCTTCGTGAACCGGATAGATGTCCAGGACATCCCCTCTCACGCGAAAACGTCCCCTGTAAAAATCTGTGTCCCCCCGCTCATAGTGGATATCCACCAGTTTTTTCACCGCCGCATCCCTGGACAGGATGTTCCCCTTCTCCACATAGAGCAGCATGTTGTGATAGGCCTCCGGCGAACCCAGACCGTATATGCACGAAACACTGGCAACAATGATAACATCTTCCCGATCGAGCAGGGATCTGGTGGCTGCATGGCGCATCTTGTCTATCTGCTCATTGATGTGGGAATCCTTTTGAATGTAGGTATCTGTCTGGGGGATGTAGGCTTCTGGTTGGTAGTAGTCGTAATAGCTGACAAAATACTCTACGGCGTTTTTTGGAAAAAAATTCTTGAGTTCACCGTATAGCTGAGCGGCCAGGGTCTTGTTGGGTGCCATAACAAGGGTGGGTTTCTGCACCCTGTTTATAACCTGTGCCATCGTAAAGGTCTTGCCGGACCCAGTTACCCCGAGTAAAACCTGTTGTGCAAGGCCTTTCTCAACACCTTTCGAAAGGGCGTCAATAGCCTCCGGCTGATCTCCACAGGGCGTTAAGTCGGTTACTATTTCAAACATCAAGTCTCCAGGTTGTGCCCCCGGGCCCGTCTTCCAGGATAATCCCCATTTCTTTCAGCCTGTCACGAATTTCATCGGCCTTTGCCCAGTCTTTTGCGGCCCTGGCCTCGTTCCTGTCCTTGATCATTTTGTCAATTTCTGCAGAATCAACGCCATTTATGTCACGCCCCAGTTTTCCAAAAAAGTCATCCGCATTTTCATAAAGAACGCCCAGGATCCGGCCGGCAAGGAAAAGCTGATTGCGATCATTTTCCAGTTTGTCTCCGGTCTTTTCATCAACAGCGTCTTTTTGTGAATCCAGCACTTTGTTTATTTCCCTGACCGTTTCGAAGACCAGGCCGATCGCACCCGCCGTGTTCAGATCGTCATCCATTGCATTTACAAACCGGCTTAGAAAAGAATCGTCCTTATCCCCGGAAGGAAGAGATACTTTAACCTCTTTTCCCTCCCCTTGGTATGGCCCTATGATATTGTCAAGCCTCTGAAGGGTCCTGTAGATTCTCACAAGGCCTGACTGCACACCTAAAACGGCCTCTTTCGAAAGATCCAGGGGACTCCTGTAGTGCTTTGAAAGAAGGAAAAGCCTCAGGACCTCCGGGTGGTATGTCTTCAGTGCGTCACGTATGGTCAGGAAATTTCCCAGAGACTTTGACATCTTTTCCGATTCAACCGTCACAAAACCATTGTGAACCCAATAATTAGCAAAATTTCCACCCTTTGCACCGATAGACTGTGCCCTCTCGTTCTCGTGGTGGGGGAAAAGAAGGTCTTTTCCCCCACCGTGTATATCAAAAGTAGGACCCAGGTAGTGGTTGCTCATCACGGAGCATTCTATATGCCAGCCCGGCCTTCCGGGGCCCCAGGGACTTAGCCATTGAGGCTCCCCCGGCTTCGCGCCTTTCCATAAAACGAAATCCATCGGATGACGCTTTTTCTGGTCCACAGCTATCCTGCTGCCGGCTTGCATGTCCTCCAGTTTTCTGCCTGAAAGCCCGCCATAGTCATCATAGCTCTCAACGGAAAAAAACACATCGTCTTCCACAACATATGCGTGGCCTTTTTCCATGAGCACAGTGATCATATCTATCATGCCTTGAATATGTTCGGTAGCCTTGGGTTCAACATCTGCATCCAAGACACCAATTCTGTGCATATCATCATAAAAGGCATCGATATATTCCTTGGCTATGACATTTGTTTCCTTTCCCAGTTGATTCGCCCTCTCAATAATCTTATCGTCCACGTCCGTGAAGTTTCGCACATAAGTCACATCAAATCCCTTTGCCCTTAAGAATCTTGTCAGCACATCAAAAACGATCGCCGAACGGGCATGACCGATATGGCAGAGATCATAGACGGTCACTCCGCAAACATAGAGTCCGACCTTATCCTCCTCAAGAGGCACAAATATTTCCTTTTTCCGAGTCGCGGTATTATACAGTCTAAGCGTCATTCAAAACACTCCTTCTTGTCACATAAGCCCTATCGCCCCTAAGCCCTTTCCGAAAAAAAGAGCGGCTGTTACTCATTATCTAAAGGAAGTTCACCGCCGGATATGATGACTATTAAACGATGGATTAGATGACTCAATTTTTTATGCATGTCACGCATCCGCAACAAGACTAACCACAGCAAAGGACTCTATGCCTTCTTTTCTCCCACAAAAACCCATTTTCTCGGTTGTTGTCGCCTTTATATTAACTTGTTGGACGGATGCCTCAAGTATACCGGCTATTCTCTCCTTCATGGTCGAAATATGGGAAGCTAATTGTGGGCTTTCAGCAACCACTGTGGCATCCAGGTTGTTCAAACGAAAACCATCACGCTTGACCCATCCAAACACTGTTTTTAGCATCGATAGGCTGGATATATCCTTGAAGTCGGGATCCGTATCCGGGAAATGCTGTCCAATATCGCCCATTCCAAGAGCCCCGATCACAGCATCGATGACGGCGTGGATCAAAACATCCGCATCGGAATGACCTTCCAGGCCGAAGTCATGAGGAATCCCGACACCTCCGATTATCAGGGGGCGCCCTTCCACAAGGCGATGTCCATCATATCCGAAACCGATCCTAAACATTGTGATTGGGCAAATAAATGGTTGAGTGTTTGAGTGGTCGGGTTTCAGTGACAGCTGCTGCAATTTGTGCTCGAGCAGGTGGAACACCCGGAAGCTCCAGAGGCATGCGTGAAAGAACCGCCACTTTTGATCCCACAGGCCGACATGAGACGCTCCAGCCTATTCCCTTTGCAACTGGGACAGGCCACCTGGTCATCTCCGCTAAAAACAAGGGCTTCGAATTCCTTATCGCATTTTAAACATCTATATTCGTAAATAGGCATATTATTTTTTCCTTTGTTGAACATACCGACAGGCCCCTTCAAAAACCTGTCAAAAAGCTATTTTTGATTCAGACCTTCGATAACGGCGGCGGCCAGCAGGGGAAACATGATCTCATGGTGACCCACCAGATCATATCCCTTCCCCCCATCCATAGTGGGCCTCTGGACCACATTGGTCGTCGGACGGTACTGTCTGATAAAATCCATATTAACGGTGGTAAAACCCCTCACCCTGTGCCCCAGATTCCTGACGAGACTCAGGGCCTTTAAGAAAACTTCCGGTATGATGACGGCCGACCCCAGATTTATAAAAACTCCCCCTTCCAGCATTGAAACAAGCCGTGCAAAAATGCGAAAATCACGATGAGTCGTTTTGCCAATGGATGCCCCATCCACATCGGGGTGGAAATGGATAACATCAGTTCCTATTGCAACATGAACCGTTACAGGGATATCAAGCTCATAAGCCTTGGCCAGAAGACTGTATCGGTTGTAAGGGAAATCCTCATTTACCAGCACAGCACCCACCGATTCCCCAAGACCACGATCCTGCTTTGCCCCATCTCTGATAGCCCTGTTGAGCAACTTGCCTGTTTCATCAGCCATTCCGAATCGACCCTCCCCGATCTCCGCAGCCACATCTTCAGAGGTATGTCCTACCATGGCGATTTCGGCGTCATGAATTATCCCGGCCCCGTTCATGGCCAGACCGCTGATAATCTTCCGCTCCAATAAATCAACAATAATAGGATTCAACCCGACCTTCACGGGGTGAGCACCCATGCCCAGTATAATGGTCTTGCCATCGGCCGCGGATTGGACTAATCGGCCGACAATCTCTCGGAGATCATTTCCGGCAAGAATTTTAGGAAGGCGGCGCAACCATCTGGTTACTGTCCCATCTGGTGGTGCCCATGGTTTGCCGAAACTTTCAGTTTTTACCTTGCTGTCTCTTTCTGCCAGAGAGCGGGTTTGCACCTTCCCTAATGATAGAGGTTTGATTTTGGGCATAATATATTCCGGCAGCCTCCTATTCGTCTGACATATGGCTCTGGAAAAGGATATAATCAACTAAATGACACAGGATGTGTCCTGCCAGGATATGCACCTCTTGGATCCTGGGCGTAACCGAGTTTTTTACAACAATAGCCAAATCCACCTTCCCTGCCAGTTTTCCGCCGTCGTTGCCAATAAGACCGGCGGTATAAATACCCTGATCACAGGCATCTTTAACGGCCAATAAAACATTTTCGGAATTTCCGCTGGTACTGATTGCCAAGAGGATATCCCCTTCCATTCCTATGGCCTTTACCTGTTTTGAAAAAACCTTGTCAAAAGAATAGTCATTCCCGATGCTGGTAATAACCGATGTATCCGTTGTCAGGGCTATGGCAGGGAGAGGGGGACGTTCAAGAGTATAACGATTAATAAATTCAGCGGCTATATGCTGCGCATCCGCCGCGCTGCCGCCGTTTCCGCAGATCATGAGTTTGCGATCGCTGGTAAAAGACATTGCGATTTTTTCAGCCAAGATAATCAGATTCCGGGCATTTTCCCTGATCGATGCCTCGGTAAGTTTTGAATTCTCTCTGAGAATTTTCTCAATAATCTCTTCCAATGAATATTCCCTACCCTAAATTGAAATTTTACCGTTACGACTCTTCAATTAAAAAAGTATAGCTTATTAAAGAATTTGTCAACTTAACACCCTTTCAACCCGTAAGGATTTAGTTCACCAAAAAAATCGCACTTTGCCTTCATATTCCTGCAATTTTTCCTCCATTTTCTGTTGAAAATATGTTTTTTTTATGTTAGGCATCTGTTTATAATTTACTGCCTACCGTTTGTTTTTCAAGCTTTTGGCTTGTTTTGGCAAATGCTCACTTTCATTGGTTGTCATATGTCAAAGGAACATACTATAAATCCTTTAGTGAAAGGGGGGAGGCAAAAAAAGGTGTTGGTCTTTCGCAGAAAATAATGTATGCTAATTTGTAACGATTTGAAAGGGGGAAAGTCATGACCAAAGCAGAATTAGTAGCGGAGATAGCCAAGAAGAGCAAACTTACTAAAGCCGATGCTGAAAGAGCTCTCAACTCATTCATAGATATCGCTAAAAAAACCCTGAAAAAAGAGGGTGGCCTGGCTCTTGCAGGATTCGGGTCCTTTGTTGTCTCTAAAAGAAAAGCAAGAAAAGGTAGAAATCCCCAGACCGGAGAAGAAATTAAAATCAAGGCGAGGAAAGTGGTTAGATTCAGGGCGGGAAAGGCCTTAAAGGGGAGCCTGTAGCTAAAACTTCACATTTGAAAGGTCCTATAAAAAGCCCCTTTTATACTGATTAGAAAAGGCGGGAAACCTATAAAACGGTTCACCGCCTTTTTAATGCGCCCGGGAGCCAAGAATCCGAACGTTTCTAACAAGAGGCTTTATCACTTCCCAATCAAAGCCATTTCCTTTACAGCCTGAGCCACTATCTTCAATTCTTTTTCCTGTATGGTTCTCACGTCGAGGAGCACCCGCTCGTTTTCGACTCTCGCAATCACTGGTGGATCATAGGACCTGAGCCATCCCTCTATGGAATGTGAAGACATCTCTCCCGGAACAAGGCAAAGCAAACGACTGGGTAATTCCGAGAGGGGTAATGCGCCCCCGCCCGGCCTCGAGTTACCGTCCACCAGTTCGAATGAAAAGTTTTTGGTTTCTAATTCTCCAACCAACTTGATCAGCCTCTCCGCCTTCTTCTTTAACGACTTATATGGCTCACAAATCATCCTGAGAGTAGGAATTTCTTTTACGGCAATAATTTCATCCCTGTAGATTCGCAACGTTTCCTCCAGGGCCAGAAGTGTCAGCTTATCGATTCTCAGTGCCCTGTTTAGCGGGTTATTCTTGATAGCCTCGATCAAATTCTTTCTTCCCAGAATGATACCGTTCTGTGGTCCGCCCAATAATTTATCCCCGCTGAAAGTTACCAGATCAACTCCCTGGGCCAGGACCTCTTGAACGGGGGGTTCCTTGACAACACCATATTTCGAGAAATCAATAAAACATCCGCTGCCCAAATCTTCCATAACGGGAATCCCGTATCGTCTGCCCAGTTTTGCAAGCTCAGGTAGCGGCACTTCCTCGGAAAAACCCACTATTTGATAATTACTTGTATGTACCTTCAACAACAGCGCCGTTTCAGGACCGATAACCTCCTCGTAATCACGGAGATGGGTCTTGTTCGTGGTGCCCACCTCAATCATTTTCGCACCGCTCTTGCGCATCACATCGGGTATGCGAAAAGATCCGCCGATCTCAACAAGCTGCCCACGGGACACTATGACTTCACCTCCCTTGGCCAGTGTTTCGAGTGAAATAAGAACAGCGGCGGCATTGTTGTTGACAACCATTGCGGCCTCCGCAGAGGTTAGCTCTTTGAGTATCTCCTCCACATGGACATATCTGCTCCCTCTTTTGCCTTGGTCCAGATCGTATTCCAGGTTACTGTATCCCCCGCCAATAGGCTTGAATTTCTTTAACGCGCTGCCCGCTAAAATGGATCGTCCCAAATTGGTATGGACAACAATACCGGTTGCATTGATAAGGGGCCTCAGGCTTGGCCGGGATATCTCCTCCAGCCTTTTCACAACACGGTTTGAAACCAATTCGAGGCTCAGATCCGTTTCTTCTTCCAATATGCTCCCCTTTTTTATCTCTGCCCGGAGACCATCCAGGATATGATTTATGGCCTTTAATACCAGTGTCCTTGGATAGGCCGTCAAAACCTCTTCTATGCTTTTGGTCATCAATAACCGATCCACAGAGGGTATCTTTGCAAAAAGCGATTTGTTTTCCTTTACCATTATCTTGGATTCTCCTGTTAACTTATTGAACTTTTCTCCTTACTGCCTAAAATCTTGCCCCGAGGGAGGAAAAGAAATGTAAATAAAAATAATATAGGCAAGATTTTCTGTACAGTCAAATACTTATATCAATACTTAGCAACTATACAAGTGCTAACGGAGAATGAGCTTGAAAAATTGCGAGAGCTTGCTATAATAAAAAAATGTGAAATGTGGTGGGTGTAGCTCAGTTGGTAGAGCACTGGGTTGTGGCCCCAGTTGTCGAGGGTTCAAGTCCCTTCACTCACCCCATAAATGGCATAAAACGGGTATCCAAAAGGATACCCATTTTTTACAAGTGTTCTGCCATGAATGTGAGCATCCTTTTTGGCCTTCTTGATAGGCTTCAAGCACTGATCCATCTGCGTTCCCTTTTAAAATTGATCGTTTTTTTTTCTTCCCCTGCCCTTTTAATCATGCGTGAGAAGCACGGCGACATGGTGCTTGCGGTAAAATATCAAAAGCTCGACGGCTCTTGATACCCGGAAGCAGACCACTGCGGCTGATTTACGGCGTTCTACGGAAAACAAAATGAAGAAAAAGACATTTTTGAGTTGGAGCAGTGGTAAGGACAGCGCATGGGCATTACATACCCTTCGACAGGATCCCGAGATCGATCTTTCCGGCCTCTTCACGGTTGTGAACATGCAGTATAGCCGTGTTTCCATGCACGCAACCAGATCGGATCTGTTGAAGCGCCAGGCGAAAACACTGGGGCTGAACCTTCAAATCATCAATATTCCCCATCCATGCGATAACGACGAATGTGACGCCATCATGGAGTCCTTTGTAAAAAATGCCGTTAAAATCGGAATCGAGTGTATGGCTTTCGGAGACCTTTATCTTCAAGACGTTAGAGAATATCGTGAGAACCAACTCAGGGCAACGGGAATCAGACCGCTCTTTCCCATATGGAAGACCCCGACAAACATCTTAGCAGAACAGATGCTGTCGTCCGGTATTGAGGCATATATCACCTGTGTTGATCCACAAAAGGTGCCTAAGGCTTTGGCGGGACGCCGATGGTCTGAGTCACTGATTGAGGAATTGCCTGAAAACGTTGATCCGTGTGGCGAGAATGGCGAGTTCCATACGGTTGTTGTGGGTGGGCCCATGTTTCGGGAATCTATTCCCGTTCACATAGGCGAAACCGTGGAGAGAGAGGGTTTTGTCTTTGCCGATATCATCCCGGTTGATTCGGCTGAGTCCCTAAAATAATGGAAAATTAGGAGTTCGAACAGGAGGATGAGGATGGTTACGATCGATAAGATAAAACCGGTATTGGTTACGGGGGGCACCGGCTACATGGCTTCCTGGATTATAAAAATGCTTCTGGAAGAGGGAATCAACGTCCATGCAACCGTGCGCGATCCCTCGGATATCCAGAAAGTCAAGCACCTTACGATCCTTGCTGATGCCTCAGAAGCACAATTAAAGCTGTTCAAGGCCGATCTTATTGATCCCGCCGGCTTCGATGAGTCTATGCAGGACTGCGAGCTTGTGATTCATACGGCATCCCCTTTCTTTCTTACCGGAATCAAGAATCCGGAAGAAGAACTGATCAAACCTGCCAGGGAGGGGACAAGGAATGTCCTTGGCGCGGCAAAGAGGTCTCCGACGGTGAAACGTATCGTGCTCACCAGCAGTGTCGTTGCGATCTATGGTGATAATGCGGACATAAGGTCAGCTCCGGGCGGCCTATTCACAGAGAAAGAATGGAATACAACGAGCAGCGCTGCACACCGGCCATATGCCTACTCAAAGACCGTTGCGGAGAAGGAAGCCTGGGCCATTGCCAAGGAACAGGATCAATGGGATCTTCTGACGATAAACCCTGGATGTATTCTTGGCCCGTCCCTGTCGAAGAGAAAAGACTCAACGAGTATAAGCATCATGATTCAATTGGGCGACGGCACTTACAAGTCGGGAGTTCCGGACTACTGGAAGGTATCGTTGATGTGCGCGATGTGGCGTCTGCCCACATAAAAGCCGGGTACATGCCCGGTGCGAAAGGAAGACACATTCTTTCGTGTGGAGCAGCGTCGTTGCTCGACATTGCGCATATTCTAAGAAAATCTTTTGGAGACAGGTATCCGTTTCCCCGGAGACAGGCTCCAAAATTTCTGTTATGGATCATCGCCCCGATGTTCGGATACACACGGAAATGGGTGATCAGAAATGTCGGAATCCAGATCAAATTTGACAACTCCCACAGCAAGACGGATTTGGGAATGTCCTATAACCCTGTTGAGCAAACTATAACAGAGCATTTCCGGCAGATACTAGTGGTATGATTCCAAAATAACATTGCAAACAACACGTCATTGCGAGGAGCGTAGCGACGAAGCAATCTTATTGAAATTCCATAGTGTTAGAGATTGCTTCGCTTCGCTCGCAATGACTGTATTTATTGCAGGAATATTTAGGAAACGTTCTACTAAATGATGGCTTGCTGGACTGAATGTCAGGCGGAATTATAATATGACAGTTTCAAAAGGCATATTTGCATCACTCATATGTTTCTTGCTGTCCATATCTTTACCTCCCGTAACATCCCAAGTGACGGCCAAAGACCTCAGCCTCACAATAGTCTATGATAACAACATCCATGACAGGAGCTTAGAGACGAGATGGGGATTTTCCTGCTACGTAAAGGGGCCGGAAAAGACCCTCCTTTTCGATGTTGGTGGTGAAGGTTTAGTGCTTCTAAATAATATGAAGAAGCTCAAAATCAACGCCCGCAGCATAAATGCCGTGGTTCTTTCACATATCCACCATGACCATATTGGGGGTCTTTCCCATTTCCTCAAGATAAACCCTTCCGTCACCGTCTTTATGCCGAGATCTTTCCCTCCAAGCGTCAAGGATACGGTCAGGAAGGCGGGAGCTGCTTTAGAGGAGATTCACGATCCGATGAAGATCTGCGAAGAGGTATATTCTACAGGTGAACTTGGGACCTTTATCAAAGAGGAGTCTCTCATAATAAAGACTTCCAAAGGGTTAATAGTTATCACCGGTTGTGCTCATCCCGGGATTGTAAATATAATTAAAAAATCAAAAAAATTTTTCAAAGCCGATGTCCATCTCGTATTGGGAGGATTTCACCTCTGCTGGATGAAGCTTTCGCAGGTAAGGAAAATAATCAAAGGGGTCAAAAAAACGGGCTGCAGGAAGGTGGCTCCCTGTCATTGTTCGGGTAATCTTGCCAGGCGGCAGTTTGAAGACGTCTACGGAAAAGACTTTATAAGTGTCGGTGCAGGCACGACCATCACAATAAAAGATGCTTTCTGACTCGTTAAAGCTATTAACTGCTGGTTTTTTTATGGGATGGGGACCATGCCTCGCTTATAGCGCTCCGCTGCTGTTACCTTATATTGGGGCTACCAAGAGACATTGGAAGGGTGGTTTGAAAGTTGCCCTCCTCTTTTCAGTTGGTCGTCTTTTTGCGCTTGCCTTGCTGGGTTCGATTGCAACCGTGGCTTTTGGTCGTATTAATCAGTTCTTTCCGCCTCACCGTTCCGGTTGGCTCCATGGCATCACCGCCCTATTCATAATCACAATGGGACTCCTTATCATACTTGGCAAAGGCCTTGACATGAATTTTGGGAAGAGGGTACTGAATCATGAAACAAAGAGCATATGTTTCTTTGGCTTTCTAATAGGCATTGCTCCGTGCATACCCTATGTGGCGATCTTGACCTATATTGCGTGTGTGGCTGAAAACGCCTTTTTAAAAGGCATGTGGTACGCGACGGTATTCGCCGCGGGCACTTCGGTTGCCCCGATAGTGTTGGGAAGCCTTACAGGCATTATCCCGGCCAAACTGATAAATTCGTCAAAGCTGCTCAAAATTTTCCAGATTCTCTGCGGGATTGTGCTTGTAGGTTTTGGTGTGCAACTGCTCTATTACATCCTCCATGTTGTCTTGTAATATATTTCCTGTGGCTATGTTTCACAAAAGGGCCTTTTGGCCGATGGCATGAGAGGATACCATGTTGAATCTATTTACCGAGAACTTCAATAAGACCCTCTGTCGCATTTACTTTTACGTAATCTCCCGTCTGAATGATCTCAAATATATCTTTATCCGGTTTATCCACGGCCGGAATGCCGGTTATGATTGCGGCTCCCGACAAGACCGGCTCACTCTCCAGACAGATGATGGCAGAAGGCGCATTTCCATTTTCCTTGGCCATCCATGCAATACAATCACCTCCGCTCGACCCCTTACCGGTTGTAAAAACGAAGACTTTATTCGCTATTTTTTTTCCTTCCAACAGATGCCTTGGTACGGGGATCCTTCCCGTGTTTGGATCCAGATCCCCCATAAAAGAAAAAGCTCCCCTATAGACCAGGGCCAGTCCTTCCGCCTTACCTGCGCTAACCATATGGGCCCTTATTTCCATTTTGGTATTTCTCCTTTCCATCTCCCTGTTATGGACGCTTCGACACACTCTTCTTCCGTCCCGAAAAAGACCTTAACACCACTGACCGCTGCCAAATAATGGGCGCTTCGCGCCGAGTTGGTGGCCGCGCTCTTTGCCTGCTTGTGGCCGGCAATATCCAGGCGGGTAAACGGGTTGCCGATGGATGGGCAGACAGGGAGAAATTGCCCGCCGGCCTTTTCTATAACATCTGCGTACCCTTGATGCCTGGCCAGGGCTTCAACAGACGGCGAAGAGCCTATCAGGAGGGACGTCTTTAATTCTTTACCTTCCACCAATGTGGATATGCGACCTATTTCGTCAATGGTCGCGTGGGGACAACCGAAAGATACATGCTCCACAATATCGTCGTCCCAGACATTCAGCCTTTCCCAGGTCTCTGACAGCTCCTTCTTTCCAACTCGGACGACATGTTCCGGCTTCCTGTTTCCCAGAGCTGCCTCAAGGGTTGGAGCCTCCGGTGTGGATCCGACGACGTGAGCCAGGGTGACAGCCCCGGATGTCGGCATAGAAATCACCAGTGCGCGGGTAAAATCAAAGGAAAGATTATGTGGCAGTCCATTTACGGCAACCGGTTTGAAACCCGGTATCTGATCCCCGATATAGTAACCCAGACAATGATAATGGGAAAGGGTCCAATCTGTTACATCCAGATTTTCCAGCTCCACCAGGTGCCTTGCATATCTGTTCTCCTGTAAAACCAGGCCCATAAGAGGGTAGCGTCCGCTAACCGCAGCAGCCAAGGAGACCAAAACGCCCATCCTGTCCACCCTTGCTCCGAACAGGCTGTTGTTGGCAACCTGCATGCAACTCCCACCCATGGGTACGATATCACCTTTCTTTGGCATGATACCGAGAAGGTATTCGGCACATGTCTCTGTACGAAGCCAACCCAGTTGTTTGAACCTTTTTAGCTTCCTTTCATGCTCTTCGGCCGACTGATCTGAAACGGGTAGCCCCCATGCTTTATAGATTTCGGGCTGGGATGAAGGATGTGTCGTCACCCTGTGCGGGGTCGGAGGAACACCTTCAGTCATGAGATTCCAAAATGCTTCGGGACACAGGTCATAACTTATATGACCGTATGTGATGGGGACGAGTTTTTCAGCGTCAAAGGAGTCGCCCAATGTGACCAACAGTTCAATGGCCCTTTGAATACCTGGAGGACCGTCACCATGCAACATTCTTTTTTCTTCTTCAGTAAGTCGCATTATCATTTCCTTATAAATAAAAATAGGGGTCAAACCTTAACTTTTTACTAAATAACATCATTCCATACATTCTTCAATATCTCAAAACGCTGCTTTAAAAAAGGATCTTTTTCTATCTTCTCTGCCAGTCGCAACTTGTTTCGGCTAAATGCCGAGGCACTGATATCCCCTAGTGCCTTACCGATCTCCGTAAGAGTCATTTTCCTACTCAAATAAATGCGACACAATTCCAAAAATACCAACCGACCGTCCCGGCATGGTGCTCGCCTTTTGTATAACTCCATTTGCCTTACGCCAAATTCAGAAGCCACTTCCTTTGCTATCTCCTCTGGCGTACTGGGACCAGTTTTTAAATCCTTGATCCCTGAAAGCTCCCTTTCGTCACTATTGCTATCTAAAAGAAAATTTTCATACACCCAATCTGTAAAAACCTCTGAACCTAATACCGCCTGTCCTTTGACATCTTCCCAGAACGTCACATTCATATCTTTTAAAATACCACCAATCACAAATCTCTCATACCTTCTTCCACGCTCCAGATCGTTCTTTCCACCAATCATCCCAAGAATTTTGCTGTAGTTTACCAAAGTCCCACGTTTTTTTATACGGACGTACCCATTATAACTGCTCCATCCATATTTCTGAATAATTTTTCGTTTCTCTTTTATATCAAACCTTGAATACCGCTTAATTCGGACAGGATTAAGGTGCACATAACGACTCAGTTCTAATAGATAACTGTCTTCTTCAATAAGAATTGCTTTGTACCGGCCCTGATAAAGGTGGCCGCTCCTTTTGTGACGGCGATTATAATAAATTGTATAGGTAGTGTTGAATCTCTGCATAAAACTGCTGAGATTTGCCTCAGATGTCATAAGTACAAGGTGAAAATGATTCTTCATAAGCACATAGGCATGCACCTCAACGCCGTAAAGGTTTCTGGTCGCCGAAAGAATCTCCAGGAACCTTTTTCTATCATGATCATCACTGAATATCTTTTTATTTTCATTCCCTCTGCTGGTTACATGATACCAGGCGCCGGGGTATTCTATTCTTAGAGGTCTAACCATAAAAGATAGATACCGCTACCATATCATTTTGTCAATAGTTAAGGTTTGACCCCTATTTTATAGAAAAAAA
>CAZIXY010000018.1:0-5689 GCA_964543315.1 uncultured Desulfobacteraceae bacterium
ACCAGCAGGCCTTCTACCTGATGGAACATGGGAGTATGAGAAACATCGGAGTCCCTTCTGTAGACCTTTCCCGGAGCAATAACGCTGACAGGGGGCTTTTGTCTTTCCATAACTCGAACCTGGATTGGGGATGTGTGCGTCCGAAGAACTACGTTCTCCGAGACGTAAAGGGTGTCTTGCATATCCCTGGCAGGATGATCTTTAGGAAAATTAAGGGCCTCGAAATTATAATAATCCAGTTCCACATTCGGGCCCTTTACTACCCTGAATCCCATTCCATAAAAAACCTGGCACACCTCTTTTATAACAAGGGTGATAGGGTGAAGGTGTCCTTGATGCGGTTCCCTGCCCGGCAGAGTCACATCTACAGGGCCGGCACTTAACTTTGGAAGGCTTGAGTCACTTTTTTCTTTGATAAGCTTGGATATGCCGGCCTTTATACGATTGGCCAGCCTACCCATCTCCGGTCTTTCATCTGCCGGCAGTCGGCCCAGCGTTTTCATTAAAGAAGTGAGCAGGCCCTTCTTGCCGAGATATGTAATCCTGAACTTCTCCAGATCATCAGGGTTCCTGAGTCCTTCAAGCTCCTCAAATGCCCTCTTCTCGAGTTCAAGTAGTTGCTCTTTCATTTCCACACTCGGTATTCGCTTAGGAAGAACTCTCTCTATGACTGCGCAATGCTTGCAAGCTGAGAAAAGGCTGAAGGATCGCGTACCGCCATATCAGCGAGCACCTTTCTATCCAGTTCGATTCCCGCTTTTTTAAGACCCCCCATCAGCTTGCTGTAAGAAAGCCCGTTTTCCTTGGCTGCGGCGCCGATTCGGACAATCCAGAGCCTTCTGAATTCTCTTTTTCTGTTCCTTCGGTCACGGTAAGCATACATTCCGGCCCTGTCCACGGCAACACTGGCCGTCCTGAATTGTTTGCTATGCCCCCCCTGATATCCTTTCGCTGCCTTCAATACTTTGTTTCGTCTTCTTCTGGCCTTAAAGCCTCTTTTGACTCTTGGCATATTAAACCTCTAATTGAATAATAATTTCTAAATTCCTCGCTTCAGGCGACAATATGAAACCTGCAATTTGTCTCCAGTATTCTAACAATACGGAATGAGTCGGGCTATCTGTTTTGAATTGGTAGAATCCACCAAAGTAGATTTCCGCAAACTCCTCTTCCTTTTTGTGCTTTTTTTCGTAAGGATATGGCTCGAAAAGGCCTTGCTCCTGGCAATTTTACCGGAACCAGTGGTCTTAAACCTCTTAGCCGCTCCACGGTTAGTTTTAACCTTCGGCATTTGAAACCTCCATTCGTTAATGACTTCTACCTGTTTTTCGTATATCGTAAGACTCCTGTCCGTCAGTTGAAATAAAGCCGTCCTAATCGCGGCTTCACATGCATGGTGTGCGAACTCCCCTTGCGAGTTGTTACCTCGCACTACGAGTCCCCATGAAACTCCTGACAGTGGAAACACAAAGTTTTACACTGAATTGATATTCACATCAACAGGAGCCAAGTTTAACCGGTCTTATTGTTCACTTGGGTACGATGACCATTGTCATTCTATTCCGGGCCTCCTGTGCGGGCTCTTGCTCCAGAGTACCTTTATCCATTACTTCTTCGGCTACCCGATTAAGGAGAACTCTACCGGCATCCATATGAGCCATTTCCCTGCCCCGAAAAAAGACAGTCACCTTCACACGGTTCTTATTATCAAGAAACCGTTTGATATTCCTTAACTTGAAACCCAGGTCATGATCCTCTGTATGAGGTCTTAGCTTAATTTCTTTGAGCTGGAAGGCCTTGCTCTTTTTGCGTGTTTCCTGGACCTTCTTGCTTGCCTTATATTTGAATTTACCATAGTCCATTATCCGGCAAACAGGGGGGTCCGAATTCGGTGCAACTTCCACCAGGTCCAGACCTTCATCTTTTGCCACTTCCAGGGCTTCTCTAATGGGAAGAATACCTAACTGCTGCCCTTCAGCAGAAATCAGTCTGACCATCCTTGCCCGGACACGTTCATTTACCCTCACCTCTTCAAATTTTTTGGCTATTGCTACTACCTCCTTTGGCTACAGTCTTCTGAAAGCAGGTCAATAAAATCCTCAGCAGTCATTAAAGGAAGATTTTGACCGTTCCTTTGTCTCGGGGTCACCTTTTCTTGTTCACATTCCTTGTCCCCTATTATCAACATGTACGGTATTTTTTGTAACTGTGCCTCTCTAACCTTCAGGCCTAATTTCTCGTTTCTTAAATCCGCTTTAACCCTTATCTCCGCATCAATTAAGGTTTCGTGAAGCTTCTCGGCATAAGGAATATTTCTCTCTGTTACAGTCAGAATCACGGCCTGAACAGGTGCTAGCCACGTAGGGAACGCGCCCGCGTAATGCTCTATCAAGACTCCGATAAATCGCTCAATAGCCCCCAGGATAACCCGATGAATCATAACCGGCCTGTGCTTTTGACCATCTCTATCAATAAAGACAAGGTCAAACCGTTCCGGAAGGGTAAAATCGCACTGTATAGTGGCGCATTGCCAGGTTCTACCCAGGGCATCCCTCAACTTGACATCTATCTTTGGCCCATAAAAGGCCCCGTCTCCCTCATTTATATCGTACTGGAGATTATTATCGTCCATTGCCTTAAAAAGCGCGTTTGTTGAAAGTTCCCAGTCTTCATCCGATCCAATTGACTTTTCCGGACGGGTGCTCACCTCCAGTTCGTAGTCAAAATTAAAAATACCCATGACATCCCTTACAAAATCAAGCACTCCTTTTATTTCACCGTTCAATTGATCCGGCGTGCATATGATATGGGCATCGTCCTGTGTAAATTCTCTTACCCTGAGAAGACCATGCAAAACACCTGAACGTTCGTGTCGGTGGACCGTTCCGAGTTCAAAATATCTTTTGGGCAGGTCTCTATAACTCCTGATTTTTGAACTGTAGATAAGCATATGGGCAATGCAATTCATTGGTTTGATGCCGTAAGACTGATTATCAATTTCCGTAAAATACATATTCTCACGGTAATTCTCGAAATGTCCCGATTTTTTCCAAAGTTCTGTCTTTAGGATAGTCGGCCCTTTAACAATTTCATATCCTCTTTTCAAATGCTCCCTTATTTCAAAATCCTCCAGAATATGCCGTAGCATCATGCCTTTAGGGTGCCAGACTATCATACCCGCCCCGATTTCATCAAACGTACTGAAAAGCTCAAGCTGCGGTCCCAATTTGACATGGTTTCTTTTCTTGGCCTCTTCAAGTTTTTGGAGGTGCCGTTTCAAAGCCTTTCTGTCCGCGAAACCAACCCCATAAATCCGGCTCAGCATGGCCCTTTTTTCATCGCCCCTCCAATAGGCACCAGCCACTTTTGTTAAATGAAAGGCCTGGATCATCCCTGTAGAAGGAATATGAGGTCCCCGGCACAGATCTGTGAAGCTGCCTTGAGTATAAAGCGAAACCTTCTCGGCGCCCAAGTCAGATATCAGCTCGACCTTGTAGTCTTCTCCCTCCTTCTTAAAAAATTCAATTGCCTCTTGACTGGTCATCTCTTTTCGTACAAAGGGGAGGTCGGCTTTTACAATTTCTTTCATTTTTTCTTCGATTTTTTCCAGGTCCTCTTCTTTAAATGGCCGCTTGTAATCAAAGTCATAATAAAAACCATCTTCTATGGCCGGGCCGATGGTCACCCTGACGCCCGGAAAAAGTTCTTTTACGGCCATGGCCATCACGTGCGAAGTACTGTGACGAATTATTTCGAGACCTTCCTTCGAGTCCATGTAAATGGGTTCCGGTTTTGAATCGGATTTCACCTGACTCGAAAGGTCAAGGACATCCCCATTAACCCTCACCCCAACCACTCTCTCCAGACCTTTCACATGCAAATTGCGTAAGGCGTTCTTTGCAGATATGGAACCGGAGTCCGGCTGCAGGCCGGGTTCATTATTCATTTTATCAGAAGAGGTTTCCATAGAATTTTTCGTCCAAAGAAAACAAGGCATCCGAATCAAGTAATTCGCTTGCCCAGATGCCTCATACTATTTCTAATTAAAAACTCAATTTAATGTAAAGCTTTTAGCTCTTTGTGCTTTTTAAGTAAAAGCACACCATTTTAAATAAATTAGACCTAACCAAGCTCTCCTTGCTAATTTTTAGACATTATGCCCGAAATCATCTCCGAGCGCTATCAGCTCCTAAAAAGCCCTGTATTTATAGCCAATAAGATGACTAAATGCAAGTAAAAAATAGTGCTGTGAAATGCGAAAAAGGGATTGTGCATAAACACAACCCCTTGGCTTGCGTGGTAGGCACGAAGGGATTTGAACCCTTGACCCCTACCGTGTCAGGGTAGTGCTCTCCCCCTGAGCTACGTGCCTATAGACTTTATAACTATCAAGCCCTTTTTTTCATGTCAAGTCGTATTCTCCTCAACAGCAAACCACACCTGATGATAGGACTATACCTTGGAATCTTCCCCCATCATTCCAAACCAGTAACGCATATAATGCAGTCCTGAACTGATAGTAAATAGCCCGGTCGCCCAAAAAATATAGTCGTCAAAATGCATAAATATCGCAACTTGCTCTTTTGTAAGAACTACGAACACGGTTGAAAGCTGCAGACAGGTAGTTATTTTGCTTAAAAAAGAAGGCTTGATGGTAAGATCTGAATTATTCAAGAAAAGGATCAATGCACCCAGCAGAATCAATACGTCCCGGCTGATGACGATAACAGCCAACCAGGGCGGGATACGGTTTATGACTGCGAGTGTTATAAATGAAGCAACCAGTAAAATTTTGTCCGCAAGAGGATCCAGAAAAGTCCCGAGCCTGCTTTTCTGATTAAAGAGTCTGGCAATGAGTCCATCAGCACTATCGCTCAAACCGGCCAAAATGAAAACAATAAGCGCGGAAAAAAATCTCTCATTAATAAGATAAATAATAAAAATAGGGGTTAAAATAATCCGTATACTGGTGATTAGATTTGGAATAGTCATTCGATCCTACGATACTCCGGACTCAAACTTAAGCAATATATTTCTTTCTTCAGTCTCAGCAAGATTCAATGGGAAAGGAAGGTTTTCATGGTTCAAAACATGATCCAGGAATCGATACCTGTCCCCTCTGAATTCGACCTCTATAGTTATAGAATTTTTTCTGATCCTTATCTGTCTCACAGATTGCACATCCATTACCTGCTTTCGCAAAAAATCCATAAAAGTCATAAACTGCTTGTAACTGTTCAAACCCATCAATGTGATTTCTATTTTTCGAATTCGATCCTGGTCCAAAGCACTTGTGCGGATTATGGCAGGTGTGAAGGTCTCCGCCAGCCGATCGGCCAGCCTTTCAAGTGCCATTATCATTGCTTCCCTGCTATCTAATCCCCGATCAATTGTTTCTATTTCCATGTCTTGATAAATTTGGAAATCCCGTTTCACGTCGAACGCCTTAAGTGCCAAAGAAAGCCCTTTTTCTTCAAGTATCTCTGTTCGACCAAAAATCACAACATCGGCGGAAAACATTCTTCCCCATTTTATAATATCATAATCCTCAAGATCGACGACTCTAAGTTCTTCCGAAAACACAGCCTCTGGCACATTTAATGTCCTGTTGATGGGACTAAAGCCTCTTTTCTGAAAGGATTTATGGAGAGCCAATTCCGTAGGGTTTAATGCATAATCAATTTCGGGG
>CAZIXY010000018.1:5699-22409 GCA_964543315.1 uncultured Desulfobacteraceae bacterium
CCAGTATGAGATAACACCCTGACTGTTTTCCGAAACCATGAAGAGGAGTTTAATCGGTAGACCCTTTGTCATTGTTAATCCTGCTTCACCCAATCTTTTATCAATAACCTTTTCGTTGATTCTTAGTCTTACTAAGACCTGGTACTTGTCTCCAATCTGATATTCCGCGAGAATATTGAAATTTTCGATATCATTTTCGGCGGCCGGTATAATTTCCTGAATGAGCCGCTCAAAATTATTGACAACGTTCTGACTCCCCAAACGACGCACAAGATAACTCTCCACACCCTTCACCAATGCCTGGGAGATGGCGTTCTTTTTTGCCGATGCCAAGTTTCCGCTAAATACCTTGCCTGTCCCGATAGCGAGTACTTCATTCTCTCCCTGCTTATCTCCCGTAAAGCCAAATAACAAAGATGCCCCAAAAATCGAACACAAAACACCACAGATCAAAACGAGCCTGGTGCCATCTCTTAAAAGGCTTGTTCCCATAAGAATGTTCTTTCCCTCTTCAACTAATTC
Organism: uncultured Desulfobacteraceae bacterium; assembly: GCA_964543315.1. Classification (GTDB taxonomy): domain Bacteria; phylum Desulfobacterota; class DSM-4660; order Desulfatiglandales; family Desulfatiglandaceae; genus JAFDHL01. The sequence continues at coordinate 6,222 of CAZIXY010000018.1, forward strand.
TACGCAAAACTATTTTCAAAACATGCCACACAGTATTGTGCTAAAAGATTAAAAAATCAAGATTTCTTAACTGAATTCACCCCACATTTTTAGTGTTCGAATTTTCGCATCCTGCGGACAATCTAACAAAACTAAATGAGCAGAGAATTCTCAATGTGTTTTCTCTGCATTATTCGCTTTCAGATAAGAAGCCTCTTACTTTATTCAGGACATGTTCGAAATCATCTGCTGTAACCCAGACCATATCCCGGTCCGCTCTAAACCAGGTCAGCTGCCTTTTGGCGTATCTTCGGGTATCACCCTGAAGCTCCCGAATCGCTTTTTCGAGAGACCAGTCTCCTTTCAGGTACTTTACCATATGCCTGTATCCAATGGCCTTCATAGTTTTGAGATCCGGTGAATAGCCCTCGCTCAGCAATTGTTCCGTCTCCTCTACAAGACCGGCTTTCACCATGGCTTCACTTCTCTTGTTTATACGACGGTAGAGTTCCTCTCTATCAACTTTAATGCCCAATTTCAGAGCGTCCAAAGGCCTCTCGTCGAAACTTTGACTCTTTATGAGATCAGACGGAAGCCTATTGGTTGTATGGATTATCTCAAGCGCTCTTATAATTCTTACGCTGTCATTGGGGTGTAACTTTTTTGCGTACTCGGGATCCCTGCTCTTCAGGCTTTCGTGGAGGGTTCGGGATCCATATAAACGACATTGCCGGCGTAACGATTCCTTCAGTTCAGGATCAACCGGCGGGCAATCAAAAATTCCTTCCAGCAAGCTTTTTATATAAAGCCCTGTCCCACCGACAACAAAACAGTTCTTCCCCCGAGAACATATATCATCAACAACACGAAGGGCCTTTATACGGTAAACGGCGGCATTAAATTCCTCGTCAGGATCCACCACATCAAAAAGATGATGGGTAACTCCCTTTTGTTCTTTGATTGTCGGCTTGGCAGTACCTACATTCATTTCTCGATAGACCTGCATTGAATCTGCATTAATTATTTCTCCCTCCAAAGACAAAGCAAGACCCACCCCCATGGAAGTCTTGCCACAGGCCGTAGGTCCTGCAATGACAACGACTTTCTGTTTCTTTATCATGGTTCGGCATTTAAATGAATATTTATTTCCAGCTATAAACCGCGTTCACACAATCCGCTTGAACATCTTTTCAATTTCCGGATATGTGAAATGTTTGAATGTTGGTCTTCCATGCGGGCAGTTCGTAGGCAAATCTGTCTTCCCCAAATCGGCCAATAAGTTAGACATCTCTTCATGCGTCATGCGGTAACCCGCACGAATCGCACCATGGCAGGCCATGATAATCAAAACCTTGTCTAAAACGGCATAGTCCTCCGGTTCCCTTTCTCCCAGCTCGTTGATAAGTTCTGATAAAACAATATCCCATTGAACATCCTTTAAAATGGGTGGCACAGATCTCAACAGAAAGGTGTTTCCCCCGAAATGGTCGAGTTCGATACCGAAACGCACCAGATCTTTACCCTTATCAAGAACAATCTCTTTTTCCCGGAGTGTCAGTTCTATTTCATGGGGTATGAGCAGAGCCTGGCCTTCAATTTTCCCGGTCGTTACGGCCTTTTTGAGATCTTCGTACACGATTCTTTCATGGGCGGCATGTTGATCCACCATCAGAAATCCTTCCCTAACCTGACACAGAATATACGTGTTTCCCAGCTGCCCAAATATTTGCACACCCTCATCTTTCACCGGCCACACATTTTCTTCCTGCGCGGGAGTTCTTTGCGGTCCTGGAATAGTCTGCTCATATTTCCAGACCGGCTCAGAAACGTAGTTCACCTTTTGCAACTCTTCAGCACTTACTGTCCCACTTCCCGGCTTTGAACCTAAAAAAACCGGAGAAGAGTGAGCCATTGCCTTTTCGATTGTGAAGGCAATGATATTAAAAACCTCTCGGCTGTCGTGAAATCGGACCTCCTGCTTTGCAGGATGTACATTAACATCTACCTTCGCAGGATCGATATCAATAAAAAGAATCGCCTGGGGGTATTTCCCCTTCATGAGTCTCTGGCCGTAACCTTCCATGACAGCCTTTGTCAAAAGCCTGTCTCTTACATAGCGGTGGTTCACATACACGAATAAACGATCCCCTCTGCTTCTTGCAAGATGAGAGGGTGCCAAATAAGCGCTGATCGCCAAATCATTATTTCTTTCACGTCTTTCTATGATTTCTTCGGCAAAAGCCCTACCCATCAAAGCAGAAATCCTATGTAACTGTCGATCAGAAGAGGGTAAGTTCAAGATCGCTTTCCCTTTATCGTCCAATCTGAAGCCTATTTTTGGGTAAGGCAACGCAGCACGAGACACGGTATCAATAATATGATAGGTCTCGGTCTTTACGGCCCTCAGAAACTTACGCCTTGCGGGTATATTGAAAAAAATCGCCCTCACTTCGACAATTGTTCCTGTGGGAGCCCCGGTTTCTTCAATGGCGATCAGTTTCCCACCTGCAATTTTCAGCCTGTACCCCACGATCTGGTCGTAAGGACGTGATGTAATCTCCATTCTCGACACGGAAGCAACACTCGGCAGGGCCTCTCCCCGAAATCCAAGGGATTTTATCGAATAAAGGTCTGAGGCATTGGCTATCTTACTCGTTGAATGACGTTCCACGGACAAGAGCAGGTCGTCTCTGGACATGCCGGAACCATTATCAACGATCTTGATCAACCCCTTTCCTCCCTTTTCGATATTTATGACGATACGATCTGCGCCGGCATCTATACTGTTATCTATCAATTCCCGAACGACCGATGCGGGCCTATCAATAACTTCGCCCGCCGCGATCTGAGAAGCTACTTTTTCCGGTAATATTCTGATGGCACTCATTGTTCGAAAAGTTCCTGACCTTGGCTAAACTACATTCTGAGCAGAATTGATTTCTAACGGATTCATACCCAAAGAAAGGTATCATCATATAGCACGATATACTTTTTTCCATCAATATTTTAATTAATAGCCTGCAGCATCTTTACTGATCTCTCCTCACTTGTGGCGGTTGGGCCTACCGATGTCAAGGTGTTTTTATTGAGTTTAAACATGGTTTTCTTAATAGATAAAGAAGGGAAATATTCTTTTTTTATTGACACTTACGTCACTATCTCATTATATTAATTTCACAATTTTGGCGATTTAACCCCTCAATCTGAAGGTAAAACGGGTAAAAGCCGCCGTCATTCAAAAGGACGAATCAAACACAATTTTTTTGGAGAGCCTATGTGGAGATATCGAGAACGGCTTAATTATCATGAAAAGATGAGGCGTTCCATTTATGAAATTCTTAGGGACGCCTTAGAACGCCGGTTGATGAAAATTTCACTCATTGACTCTTTTTATAATTATGCAAGAAACGGGGTTGAATACAGCTTTTTGGATAAGAGCGAGTTGAAACCTAAATCCAAAAAAATGGAAAAGGAATCGGAATTGTTTAATACCTTTCTTGTCATCTTCTGCGAGGGTATTGTCAGCCCCCAATTAAAAAACTACATCCGCTTTTTTCCCGAAAACAGGGTGATCAAGAAAAATCTCGAGTACCTTGCCAACTTCCATCTTTATAAACGCTTCCATCAAAATCTTAAGCATTTTGAAAGCCCTGGATTTTTGGATTTCATTGAAGACCTTTTAAATATTGACTACGCCCTACTCATACAACAGGACCCTACTATCAAGAAAAAAAATCGTTACTCTTTGACACATTGCCATGTCAAAATTGACTGGCCCATTGCCGATGCCGCCGAAGACCTCGCCAAACAACTCAGGTATATTCAAAACAACCTCTATGAAAATGGAGATAAAGAGGCACGCGTGCTTCAAAAAAAGCTTTTTGAGTATTATGGCTGCCATCATAGTGTGGGCGGAAGAAGGACCGCCGGACTTATTGCCGCTCAGCTCTTGGGTAAACCGGATTCCATTTCGACGGTGTTCGTCTCAAGTTCGGAATCTCGCTCTCTGTATAAATATTCCGAGAGAGGAGTATCAAAATTTTTTCTTATTCAGTTGACAATGAAGCAGGTGAATGCCTTGGCACGGAAAGAAGGCATAAATGCCGACACATTCAAGTCCTCCTATCTCTATCCGGCAGGGAGGTTCCACATCGGCATTTCTGAGGCCTATTACAGACGAACCAAATATTCAATACCCCCCGAAGATGGTAAGGTGAGGAAGCTCAAGCCGGCCTATAACTGGCTTAAACTTGGCGACAAACTACTCCATCCCAAGGCTGATGCCCTGAACGGGAGACCCATCCCCTATCACTGGGTTTACACAGCCACATAGCTGAGACTTTCGCATAATTTCCGGTAGCCCAAAAGTCGTTCCACTACGGCATACCTATGGGAGGCGAAGGCCAGGAGAAAAATGCCATACCGAGCCTTGACCGGCAGTGCCATCCATTAGACACCCCCAGCGGGCCCACATCCCCCCAATAAAACGTCATAAGTCCCATCAGGTACATATAGGGATGGGCCATGGCGCTCTCTTTTCAAATTGCGCATTCCGGATCAATTCTCCTCTGACCTGTGCCACGGCCCGAGCCGCGGGCTGCGTTGCTATGGCGTCATAGTGTCGACTACCTCCCGATCCAGCGGCCCGCAGGGAGGGCCGTTTGCACCGTAGGAGTAGATGCGGGCTTGAGAAGAGTGCCATGCCGAGCCGTCCATACAAAAACAACCCCTACAATAACCAGGTATCCGAAGAGCGATGCCACTTCAGGACATAGACTTGTCCGTCATCAGCAAGCACCTTGAAATAATCGTGATCCTGACCGTTCCATCGATCCAACACGCGCACCACATTGGTTCTTTTATGATCCACGATAAAATGAAGAGGTCTCTCGTTCGCCTTATACCCGGAATAAGCCTCTACTTCAATTATTTTGCCCTGCCGTTCTCTTTGCATAATACCCTCTTCAGCTTGCGCCTTTCCGGTTTCTGCTTGCCCGCCGGCCTTCTGGCAGGCGGGGTATGGGACTCTTTGAAAACACGCATCTTCCGGATCAATTCTCCTCCGCCTTTTGGTGCGGTCCGATTCGCGGTCTGCATGGCAAATATCCAATTGTATCGACTACCTTCAGGTGCAGCAGACTGCAGGGAGGGCCGTTTGCATCTTAGGAGTAGATGCGGAGTTGAGAAGAGTGCCGTGCCGAGCCTTTTGACCCAATCCCTATAGGAGACAAAGCTTGTCCGCCGTCTGTCCGGCGATTCCCTTACTCCTGAATGTTTCATGATATCATACAGAAAAAAATCAAATGACGCCATAAATCTCGATTGATAAGCACAGCGCACCAATTTGAAAATGAAAAGCGCCTTGTTTACCGATCTTCAATATGTTAGAGTCCCCAGGATTCGTGCACGTGGATGCTTTATCATCGTGCCCGAATTGTGCTGTTTACAGAAAGTTGCTGAGGTCTAAAAAGAGAGGATATTTTTATAATGCCCCGGGAAAAAGTCGTAACCCGTTTTCCGCCAAGCCCAACAGGCTATCTGCATATAGGTGGTGCCAGAACCGCTTTGTTCAACTGGCTCTTTACCAGACAAAACAACGGAAAATTCATACTGAGAATCGAAGATACAGACAGAGAGAGATCCACGGAGGAAGCGACGAGTGCTATCCTTGAGTCAATGGAATGGCTGGGTCTTGACTGGGACGAAGGGCCTTATTTTCAGTCGCAGAGGTATGATATCTATAATGATATGATTGAAAATCTCCTCTCAAACGGGCAGGCCTACCACTGCCATTGCTCGCCGGAGGAACTTGAACAAAGGAGAAAAGAGGCACGCGCAAAAGGACTCAAACCGAAATATGACGGCAAGTGCCGAAAATTGGGACTGGGTCCGGCTCCCGGTTCCGTAGTAAGGCTCAAAACTCCCGAAACCGGGGTTACACATTTCAATGATCTTATAAAAGGTTATATCCGATTCGACAATGAAGAGCTGGATGATCTTATTCTAAGGCGCTCAGATGGAAGCCCCACCTACCATATGGCTGTTGTCGCAGATGATATAAACCTCGGGATAAACTACGTCATAAGAGGAGACGATCATGTAAACAACACGCCTCGCCAGATTTTGATTTACAATGCACTCAAAAAACCTTTGCCGCGATATGCTCATGTGCCGATGATACTCGGGCCGGACAAAACAAGGCTGAGCAAACGACACGGCGCCCTTTCGGTCCTGGCCTACAGGGATATGGGGTATCTGCCTCATGCCCTGCTCAATTCACTGGTACGCCTGGGTTGGTCCCATGGAGATCAGGAAAAATTCACAATGGAAGAACTCATCGAAAAATTCTCCCTCACAAATGTAGGCAAATCTGCAGGAGTTTTTAACGCGGAAAAAATGTTGGATCTCAATGCTCGCTATATCCGTGAATCCTCGAACGATTTTTTAGCCAAAAAGCTGATTCCCTTCCTTGAACAACTGGGATTAAAAAACCTGGACACAAAAGCTGTATTAGGGGCTATAACAACACTCAAACCGAGGAGCAAGACCCTTGCCGACATGGCCGAAGCATCTCGCTTCTATTTTCAGAGGGACATCGCATATGAAAAACAGGGTGATAATAAATTCTTGAAACCGGATGTCCTTGCACTTCTTGAAAGCCTCAAAACGCACCTAGAGAAGACATCGAAGTTTGATCAGGAAAGCCTGGAAAAAACCATCGCCGTCTTCCTCGAAGAAAACGAAATCAAACTGAAGAAAATCGCCCAACCACTCAGGGTAGCGCTAACCGGCAAGACCGCAAGCCCAGGCATATTCGAAGTCATGGAAGTGTTAGGCAAAGAGAAAGTATTAGAAAGAATTGAAAAGGCCATGAACCATATTCGGACAAAGGCGTGAAGAAAAAAATCAATCGATGTAAACGGGTTCTCTCAACAACAGTAAAACGGCTTGTTCTGCCACTGAGGAAAGTTGGGAATGCGTTTCCTTTAGGTTTATGACCTGCCTCAGGTGATCAGCAGACCTGGAGATGAGGGAGGCCAGATCCCCTTCGTCGATCTGCACAAATTCCAACAATCTTTCCCATGAAATCCCCTTTGCCCATGCATAAACTGCCGCCGCAGGCCAAAAAAGAATCGGGGGGCTTTCAAATCCCTGCTTTACTTTTCGCCTCCTGATCTGTTTGATGCAATCAACGACCTTATTAAAAACATGCTCCATCTCCATCACATCCATGATCTCTCCCGTCCTTAGTTCAACTTCCTGCCCCTTGTCCCATACAAAAGGCGCCAGACCCCCGGCCAAGACCTCCGGAGAAACATTGTTCAAAGCGCCTTTTCTTATGGCCTCGGCAATTAACAGGGGTTGATCCAGTCGCAGTTTTGATGCCCAGGTGCCATCGGATGTCAAACGCTCAGTCTCATCTACGAATCCGGTCTCTTTCAAAAACGCGACATGCCTCTTAAATCCTCGCCACAGATTGTCGCCTTTATGGTTTTTCATCTTTCCATGCGATGCCTCGAGCCCGTATTTCTGGAAAGCAGCAAAGGATCGATTGAGAAGGTCCTTGACCTCCAGGGGAGTATGGGAAAGCAGGATATTTAAGGTCATAGAAAAATTGATATGTATCTGGCTCAGGATAGGCTCAGGAGGCGAGTTACGTAGCTTGTGTATGAGGCGGGGGTCCTGATAGGGTCCCGAGACAACGAGAGAAAACCCTATTCGATCCTTTCCCCTCCTGCCGGCGCGGCCTATCATTTGGTGAAGATCCGTTGCTGTTAAGTCAACAAATTCGTGTCCGTTAAACCTGTCACTCTGAACAAGGACCACGGTCCTGGCTGGGAAGTTGACTCCGGCTGCCACTGTTGAGGTGGAAAAAATGGCCTCCAAGTATCCCTCTCTCATCATTTTTTCAATAAGTACCTTCCAGTAAGGCAATTGGCCCCCGTGATGGGAGCCTACATTGGACGCCAAAAGCGCCTCCATTTGACGATGACCTTTAAGGTGAGGAAAATTTTCTAAAAATGCATTCACCCTCCTCCTATATTCTTTCCTGGCAGCAGGCTCCCTCTTAACAGGGGGACATGTCTTCAGTGCCTGATCACAATCATTTCTCGACTTGAGAAAAAAGATGGCCGGAAGCAAATCAAACACTCGCAGGCACTTGATGATTTTGCCGAAGTCGAGTTTTTGAGGCCTTCCCCTGCGCCTTCCCTTATAGGAGCCGAGGAACTTCTTGATCCTGGCGTTGAGAACCTTTCTACTACCCAGGGGAACAATGAGGCCGTCGGGGAAAAGGAAAAGCATTTCCAGGGGAACGGGGCGTTCCTGCACGCGTACCACCTTGTTTGGTGTTTTCCTGATTTTTTTCAGCCAGACACAGACCTCTTCAGCATTTGATACGGTGGCCGAAAGTAGCAGCAGCCTCACCCTGGGAGGAAGATATATCAGCACCTCTTCCCAGACCACACCCCTGTCAGGATCGCTCAGGTAATGGGCTTCATCCAAAATAACAAGATCGCTTCCAATATCAATCCCCTCATGCATGGCATCATAGAGTTGGTTACGGAGGATTTCAGTCGTGCCGACGATGACAGGGGCATCCGGATTCTCCTTTCGGTCTCCTGTCAAAATACCGCACATGGAAGGGCCGAATTCGCGTGAGAATTGCTGATAAATGGAATTTGAAAGTGCCTTGAGGGGGGATGCATACCACACCCTCATGTTGTTGGTCAGATATAAGTGTATGGCTTCGGAAGCAATCCAGGTTTTCCCGGCACCGGTCGGCGCGCTGACGAGCACGTCAAAGTCTTTGATCAATCCCAAGGCCTCCTGCTGAAAAGAATCCGGCTTGAATGGGGTACGTTCCGGAACCCCTATCTGTCTGAAGACAGGCTTGAGCTGCGGATCCAACCTGGGCTTTTCAAGCAAATCTTTTTTATGAGGAATGAACCTTTTTTTTCGAACTTTTCTTGTTGCCGGTCTACGGTGAAACCTTTTTTTGTATGCCATTTGTGTGATTATTGCCCTTTAACGCATAAGCTTCCAGGATTTTTTCTGCGAATCCAGGATGATGCCTTAATGGTGTTCAGGGATTTCACTTGACCAACTCCCCCGCCACCAGATCCATGTCTTTTATGCCTTCCTTCATGGCGAGTCCCATATCCAGCGCATTCAGGGATTCCTCGACGTCCTCTACTTTCTTGTCATACCCGTGGATGATCCTCAGTCCGTTGTGGTAAACTTTCCCCACCGCATCCCTTGCAAAAAGCCTCGCAGCTGCCTTCATAAAAATCATTGAGCGACTCTGATCCCCCTTGTAAGTTGCGGCCTTTCGACACAGGGCATCCCCGATCTCACACCAGGTCATCATGTCCGCAAGCAGGAACATAACATACTGGGATTTTGTAAGCTTGTGTTTACGGGCCCCCAAAATTACCTGATTCATGGCCAGTAGTGCACTGGACATCAGGGTTCCGGCGCAGTCCTCGGGGAGTCTTGCCAGGTCTTCGGCCATTTCCCCATAAAACCTGCCCTTGGAACGCACCGTATTCCTCATTCGAAACATGGAAATAATACTCCTCTGTATCTCGCTGGTCCCTTCGTAGATAGGAAGGATCTTGATGTCCCGCTTGATCTTCTCCACTTCGTATTCCCGTATATAACCATACCCTCCGAATGCCTGGATTCCGTCATTCGCCATGGCATCGCCCGCCTCGGTCGCAAAATACTTGGCAATAGATCCTTCGACCTGAAGGTCCTCTTCACCGGAGTCCAGCCTGAGAGCAACTTCCTCTACGTAGGCACGCGCCGCTTCCAGCTTCACGGCATTAGGCACCAGGAGCTGATGCGTGTAGCCCTGCTTTTCGGAAAGGGTCGTCCCGAATTGCACCCTCTCCTTAGAATACTTGATAGCCCTTTCAAGAGAAGCCATCCCCCCACCCAATCCGAAAGTGGCAACCATCAGCCGGGTATAGCCGAATACCTTATTGGCCTCCTTGAGTCCTCGTCCTTCAACACCACCAATAAGATTGTCGACAGGAACAAAAACGTCTTCAAGGGTAATGGAACACGTATCCGAAGCACGGATTCCGTGTTTGTCTTCGTGCTTACCCGGTATAAGACCTTCCGTGCCGGCCTCCACAACAAAAAAAGACGGCCCCTCAGGCGTATCGGCAAGAATTGTGTAAAGATCTGCAACACCCCCATTGGTGATAAACTGCTTCTGCCCGTTAAGCCTGTATCCCTTTATACGGCCTGCGTCGTCATGGACTCTCTCAGCCTTTGTTTTCAGCGATTGGACATTAGAGCCTGCCTCGGGCTCGGTAACACCATAGGCCACGATGAAACCCTCATCAGCAATCTTCCTGATATATTTATCTTTCTGTTCAGGAGTGGCACCCACCCTGATAGGATCCATTCCCAGACATATGGCCAGAAAAGAAGTGGCCACGCCCAGATCCATTTTTGCCATTCTCTCCGATACGACTGCAATTTCAGACGCACCTGCACCGAGGCCTCCATACTCCTCCGGGATAAAAATCAGGTGCAGCGCAATTTCAGGTCCCAACATAAACCTGATAAGCTCCATGGGGAACTCACCATCATGGTCCAGCTTGAGTTTGGTCTCTACGGGGAGCTTGTCTTTTTCCAATCTCTCTATGGTATCCATCACCATGGAAAAAACTTCGGAATCCATTTTTGTCTTTTGTGCCATCAAATTTCCTCCCTACGATGCCTGTTCAGACTTTCTGCATAACTTTAACTGTTTACTTTAACTTGCTTATATTTATGTCTAATAAATGCCTATAAAAATAGTGAATCCCCATGCGCAAACAGGGAGAACCCGGCTGCTCTATCCTGGAGTGCCATACCGAGCTTTAGCCAGCAGCGCCATCCGATAGAAACCCAATCCAAGGATGGGGTTTATTCCCAAGTAAATACAAAGAATAATAAGAGGGAAAGCAGGAATTGGATTCACATGTCCTTGTATGATTGCTGATTGGAAAACTTTTAGTCCTTAATCTTATGCCGGCGGTACTGATGATAGGCGTCCCTGAGTGAGACGTAAGGATCAAGAGCGGATTTCTTGAGTGATTCGTAATCACCAATTTTCAGGGACGTACTGTTGACTTGTTCAAAACCCTTTATCGCAATCTTATATTTCGTCGAATCCACTGCGTAGTACATGGGACTGAGAAAACTGTCCCCCACCATCCCTATAGTGTCACGAACGCTGGAGGGTCCCAGCAAGGGCCAGTTGATGTAAAATGCCGGACCCAGGCCGTAAAACCCGAATGTCTGACCAAGATCCTCATCTTCCATGTCAATACCGAAAACCTGTTTTGCCGGATCACCGAACCCGGCCACACCCAGCGTGGAATTCACGACAAAACGTGAAAGCTCGGTTCCAAACCCCTTGATATCTCCCTGTAAAATACAATTCACCGCACGAATCGGCATGCTGATATTTTCAAAAAAATTCCGTATGCCGACCCTCAATACTTCCGGTACCGCCGTTCCATAGCCAACTGATATAGGTTTTAGAAGCCAGAAATAGAGCTTGTCATTAAAATGGAAAAAAAAACGATTCATGGGCTCCAACGGGTCTGCGATCAGATCCATTTCCTGTATATCCATTTCTGAGTCGAGTTGATCATCAAAATCATCTATCACATCATCTGATGTCTCTTTTTTAGATAATTTCAAAGGCTCGGATACGTCATTCTCTGATTGTGCCTGTTGAAGTTTACCGGAATAGAACCGCTCCGCCATATCGTAAAGTGCCACATCAGGAATGAGGAAATCCTCCCCCTCCTGAAATGAATGAGGCGAAGTCAGATTATCAGCCGCTGAGGCAAACGCTGTGGTGATACTCAGCACTAAAATGGAAAAGAGCAGAAACCTATTAAAAATCCCCATGGGTCATTCTCCCCTTCCTCTATCCTATTCCTTTTCAACCTTGGCCCTCAACCTTTTGACAAGGCCCTGGTATTTGTATCTCACGATTATACTGTTGAATTGTGTACGGTAATTATTTACAAGACTCACTCCCTCAATTATAACATCATAGACGAACCAGTCATTCCCTTTTTTCTTAAGCCTGTATTTGACAGGGATTTCCGTTTCTTTTTTTGTAATAATCTTAACGTTTACAATGGCATAGTCTCCATCGACTGCTTCGTCCAAGTATATGACCTTTTCTCCTGAATAACCTTCTACTTTGTCCAGATAGGTTCGTTCCAGCAATTTTCCAAAAAGATAAATGAATTCCTTTTTTTCGTCATCCGTCCTGTCTCGCCAGTGCCTTGCCAGGGTTCTTCGGGAAAATTCCTCCCAATCAAACCGTTCATCCACTACCTCCCGAACCATCCTGTTTCTTTTCTTCATCTTCTCCTTGTTGGACTCTTTCTCACCGGCATCCTTTCCGGACGTCTTTAAAGCAGGATCGCTCACAATGGCTATAATCCTATCGGCTATATCCTTTATGTTTTCAGTGGGTTCTCCTGCCTGTGACTGGCCTGAAACAGCAAAGGCAAAAAAAACAAAAAATGCTCCCACCCAAAAAAACTTCGGAGTCATATGCACCTCCTTATCAGTTTATCACCTTAAGGTCGCTTCATTCATATCTAAGCCGCCGGGTCTAATAGAACTCCAGGGGTCTAATATATGGGCCCTACAATTTCCCGAAAACATAATTTGAAATCAGATGTTCCATGTCCACTGCCGGCTGTGTATCGCGAATCCTTCCCCCGGGTTTTAGGGTCTTTTCGGACCCCCCGGGTGTGATTTCAATATACTTTTCGCCTATCAAACCTTTCGTCTTGACTGAGGCAATGGCATCCTCCTGGATTTTTATGTCCGAGGGGATGTTAAGCGACACGTTGGCACGGTAGTCATCCAGGCTAATGTGCTCTACTCTTCCCACTTCCACTCCGGCAATAACAACCGACGACCCGGTCTTCAACCCCCCTATATTGGAGAACACCGCATAAACTTCATAACCTTTTTTGCCTAAAACGTCCATCCTTCCCAGCTTGACGGTCAAATAGCCAAGGCAAAGTATCCCCGCGATCATGAATAAACCTACAGCCACTTCAAGATCGAATTTTTTCATTGTTCTACCCCCAAGACTCAGGCTGTTCCTTCATTGGCGACAAAGGCCCGAATGACGGGATCACTTGAGGACATAAGGTACTCCGGGGTTCCGTCACTCCTGATAACACCCTCATCGATCATGGCGACTCTATCCACAATATGAAACACATTAGGAATTGCGTGGGTTACGATGACCCCTGTAAACGAAAGCCTCTCGTGACATTCTCTGATAAGGTTGAGAATCGCATTGCCGATAACCGGATCCAAGCCTGTTGTTGGCTCATCAAAGAGCATAATTTCAGGGTCCCTGACCAGGGCCCTGGCGAGTGCTGCTCGTTTAACCATCCCGCCACTTATTTGTGAGGGATATTTATGCTCTGATCCTGACAGGCTGACACGTTCCAGTTCCTGGAATACCCTTTCCCGGATGAGGTCATCGCTCAATCTGGTCTTCTCTTTTAAAGGAAAGGCCACATTCTCAAACACGGTCAGTGAATCGAACAGGGCTCCTCCCTGAAAAAGGAAACCCAGTCGATCTCTCAACTGCATCAAATGCCTTCCCCTGAGCGTGCTCAGGTCCTTGCCGTCGACTGTTACGGATCCCCGATCCGGTTTCATCAGCCCGGCTACGTGTTTCAAAAGGACGCTTTTGCCGCAACCGCTCCCTCCGATAAGGGCAATAGCTTCACCTCTATTGACCTCCAAGGAAAGACCCTTCAAGACTTCGTTTCCATCGAATGATTTATGGAGTCCTTCAACCTTTATCATTATTATCCCAATCCCTAAAAAAGCAGAGAGGTCATAAAATAATCCCATACAAGAATCAGTACAAATGAAACCACGACCGCCTGGATGGTGGATTTGCTCACACCCTCCGCACCAAATCCTGTGAACACCCCGGTGTAATATCCCTTGAAACAGCAAACCCATACAATAATAACGCCGAAGCTCAGGGACTTATAGATCCCTTCCATGATATCTTTCATATCCATATAACTGGCCATTTCCCCGAAATAGGTTCCGGTTCCGACGCCCAGAAGCTTTACACCGATCAAAAAACCCCCGAAAATACCAATCACATCAAAAATTGCCGTTAAAAGCGGCAAGGATATGATGATGGCCAGGAGATTCGGAACAACAAGATAACGATAAGGATTGAGGCCCATAAGTTCAAGGGCATCTATCTGCTCTGTGATGCGCATAATACCTATTTCAGCGGTAATGGCCGAGCCTGCCATTCCCGTGACAACCAATGCGGTGAAAACAGGGCCCAGCTCTTTAATTAATGACAGCCCGACCATAGGACCCAGAAAGGCCTCTGATCCGAACTTGCTCAAGCTGTTGTAACCCTGAAAACCCAGTACCATTCCGGTAAAACACCCTGTAAGTAATATCACGAGCATGGACTGGAAGCCGATAAAGCGAACCCTCCTGACAAGACGTATGAATTTGAGGGGTGGAATAAACACATAAAAAAAAGTCTTGGCCAGGAAGATGCCCATGACTCCCGTTCTATATAGATAATCCAAGCCTATGCCGCCGAATTTTCTCACAATGGACATGCCCGCAAGTTTTACAGAACTGGTCCAATAAGTCAAAAAAAAACCTCCTGCCGTGTCTGCGGCCAGATCTGCCAGGCTCGCATCCCTTCCGGGGACAAAATATTGATGCGCTTCATCAAACAGGCCAAAGGCAGCAACCATCAGGGTTATGAGTAAGACCCCGGTAAAGGAAGGCTTCGTTTCTCGCTGCCTTTACAGCCTGTGGTCCTTCAGGTATTTCATATATAAAATTACATCCTAACCTAACAAAACTGACTCATTACCTTATTTGTATTCTAAAACTTTGTGGAGTCATCAGTGCAAAGGAACGGGAAGCCCTTTACGCAAACACTCTGTTATTGAAATTACCCCTCATTTGTAATACCGTAATCATCGACACGCTCGCAGGAATTCCTATTTAGTATTTTTTGAAGAGGAAATAAACATGAAAATAGATCAATTTCCCGAAGACATCCGCAGCTTCATAATCCCCGAGCCCCATGGAAAATTGATATACAGGTGCCTGGGTTGTAAGGGCGAATTCGGTATCGACAGGCTCCTTTATACCTGTCCTGAATGCGGCAGTGTGCTCATGCTTTATAACAGGAACCAGGAACCTATCAAAGAAGTTGGACCTGAAAAATGGCGCAGGATCTTTGACTACCGTAGGATGCTCAATGAAAACGCCCTCAAAGGTGTTTTCCGCTATTATGAATTCATTGCGCCTGTTATTCCTTTGGACCGGATTATTTTTTTGGGCGAGGCGCACACCCCATTGGTCGAGGCCAACACCCGACTCAAAGATTGCGTGGGGATGGAATTCTATTTCAAGAACGACGGTCTCAACCCCAGCGCTTCCTTTAAGGACAGGGGCATGGCCTGTGCACTGAGCTATATTAATTTCCTGGCAAAAAAGGAAAATATGGGAAATATTCTTGCCATCTGCGCCTCAACCGGGGACACTTCCGCCTCAGCCGCGCTCTATGCATCCTATTTCGATGATTTTCTCAAATCCGCAGTGCTTTTGCCCGAAGGAAAGGTCACGCCCCAGCAACTGTCCCAGCCCCTGGGGAGTGGAGCCAGGGTCCTTGAAATGCCCGGTGTCTTTGATGACTGCATGAAGGTCGTAGAGTCCCTGGCGGAAAACTATAACGTTGCCCTTTTGAATTCCAAAAACAGCTGGCGCATCCTGGGCCAGGAATCCTTTTCCTTTGAAATAGCCCAGGACTTTGACTATGAGGTCGGTGACAAGGTGGTGGTCGTCCCCATCGGAAATGCGGGAAATATAACGGCTGTGATGAACGGTTTTCTAAAATTTTTCAGGGCCGGAATCATAGACAGTCTTCCCAGGATTGTGGGCGTTCAATCGGAACACGCGGACCCTGTTTACCGCTATTACCTTGAAGAAGATCCCGTCAAGAGAAATTTCGTCCCTGTGACTGTAAAGCCCAGCGTGGCACAGGCCGCCATGATCGGTAATCCGGTATCCATGCCTCGGGTTATTGAACTGGCTCGGGAATATAACAGCGCGGCTGATGAGAAAAAGATCCATGTGGTCCAGGTAAGCGAGCAG
>CAZIXY010000019.1:0-21954 GCA_964543315.1 uncultured Desulfobacteraceae bacterium
CATCAAGATCGTGCATTGGAAATGGTGGCAACCCTAAAAAAGCAGCCACGCTATTTACAGGATCGAAAAACATTCTGTCAGCATCACCCCACTCAACCCAGGTATACTTGTATTCAAAGAATAAACTGATTGGTGCATCATACCATCCATGTTTTGCGGGATGTTTGTAAACATAGAATTCAATTCCTACAAGACCATGAGCACCATAATTGATGTCGTGATCATCTACTAATAATAGACCAACATTGGGCAAATTATAATTGTAGTCCCAGTCTGAAAAATAGATATCCGGGCCAGCTCCCAAGTAAAATACAACTGTGTTTCCTGCGGGAACATAGAATTTAAGAGACGGAGATATGTAAAAGCTTGAGAGTTCAATCTCTGAAGTATCACCTAAAAACAAGACGTTATCGTATGTTTTTTCTGACCATGTATATCCGAAAGACAACTCAATTCCTGTACGCCTTGACAACTTTCTTTCATATGTCACTTCGCCAGCAAAGCCGATGAGGTCACCTTCATCAATTTCCCAATAATCAAAAAAATCACTACCTTCCCAAAAATGCGCACCTGCCTTGAATCCAAGAGCGTTATTCTTATAAAGATGACTGTCTTTCTCCCCCCCAAAAGCAGAGGTACCAACTGCAAATAATAAACCTAATAAGATAAATATGGTTTTCATAGGCATAGGTTTTCCTCCTTATAATGTTGAGTGGGTATGTGCTGTGTTAATAAACGGGATAATTGATAATCATTGATATCTCTTTCCTGTTCAATATTAATAGATTAAACTGCGTTGGGATGGAATTCTATTAAATTTGTCCCTCCTTTGTAAATTATTTACGGGTTTCCGATAGGAATAAACCCTATTTTTCCCTCACTTTTCCTGGACCAATTGTGCCTGAACCTCCGCCCCGGTGGAATGATCACACATCACACTGGGCAAGCATTTAATAGGGCAAATGACGCATCCGTGTCACAAGAAGAAGTTTCTCTTAAGGTTTTTGCGAGAAACAGGATATCTAAGTTCAATTCATCGTCAACCCTTTGAAATCATATCATAGGCGTTCTGTAGGGTGGCGAGAGGCAAGAAAAGTTCTAATGGGTTGTCCGGTAATGGGATGAAACCAAATTGTTCGTAATATGCTTTTGCTTCATTGTCTTTAGCATCCACAAAAAAACCAATGATGCCCAGATTTTGAGAGACTCTGATTACCCGTTCAATAGCATTAATCATCATATGAGTGCCCAAACCTTGTCTTTGTCGCTCCTTGGCAACAGCGAGTCTCGCAAGTTTTGCAGCAGGGGCCCTTGAAGGATATTTTTTTGCGTATTTACGAGGCAGTTTCTCAACATATATCTCACACGAAGCCAAAGTGAAAAAACCAAGGATCTCAGTTGGCATCTCTTCATCAACAAGCACAAATGTTCGCGATATTCCTTTGTTGAGATGTTGTCGGGCAATTTTTCCAAGATACTGATTGAGCGCGTCGCTCCCGCAATCGAATCCTGATCTGTCGTGATCCCGGCCAAGCGTTTCAATTTTCAGCATTATCAAATGAACCCTTATATGCTTTTATTGCATCCTTGAGTTTTTCGTTGGGAGCTGGAGGATTTTTAACCGCATCAAAAAATGTATTTGCTGAACGGGTCGTCATTTTTATTAGGCGCTCATTTTCAATGACCGTCTGAGCTTTTTCAACAGCGGACTGTACAAGAAACTGGTTAAGCGTTGCACCCATAAGATCAGCCGCCTGTGCCAGCGTATCGTAAACATGAGCTGGGACCCGTGCAGAAACACGCTGATTTTCTTTTGATATCGACATCTTTTACTCCTTTCCACGACAAAGGTTTAGAATCAGTCTATAATTAAAAAGCAATATAACAATTTGGTGCCAAAATGGCAACCCCCAAATTGGTTTTTGGTGCCAAAATGACACTTTTAATGAAGCCAAATCTCTGTTTGACAGACACGAAACATGCAGATTCTGTTTATGCCTGCCTGCGCTTTATATGGTATTGGGGTTGTGTTTGACGAGTAAAGAAATTATTATTAATAACCCCATTGCGATAGGCCTGAACAACGGTTTTCGGATGGGCACTACCTATTAGCTCACTTAAGCGCCTGCCGAGCAACCTGACAGCATGTCTTAAAATCAGACCTCTTAAAACATGCAATGCACTCTTCTATGGATTTCAATTCCTCCTCACCTCTCGGTTCAGGAAAGCGTTGGAATAGCTCCTGTATCATCAAAGCCGCTTTTAATGCATTGGAACTCTTATCAGGAGTGGTTATTAGAACGCCCTGGTTTCCTTTATCAGACCAAAGCGGGATTATGGCCACGTTATTCTTATTATCAATGAAGGCGTTTCGGTTGTTCCGATCCAGTCTGAATGTGGCATGTGAGAAATATTGGGAATCCGGATCGGCATCCATGACCTTCACGGTACCGGAACCCTCCATGACATCCAGATTGACCCTTAGCACGAGTATACCGCTGTCCGGCAGAAGCCGATCATATCCAATGGGTTGGCGGTTTTCCACGAGGTAATAATGGCTCCAGCCACCGCTCCGTCGCCGTTTCAAGGGTATTTTAACTGCCAGGGTTTCGCCCTTTTTTGAAAGCGGGGATAGAAAAGTCCATTGAGTGCTGCCAGGATTTAAAAGGAGTACCTGGTCCGGTGATATCCAACCCAATCTAATTTTTGTGAAGGAAGAGATACCTTGCGGGGGCCTTGTTCTTTCTATGAAATGGTGAGACATAATGTCCCATGGTCCCATATATATGGCATGATGACTGAAGCTGGGAAGCCTGGAAGCGTCAGACTGACGCTCAAAGTCGTAAAGTCACGGAACAAGCCGTTTATTCTGGTATATACCCCCGAGGGCGTGGAAAAAATCATGGGCAAACATACCCAAATGAGCATTTTCGGCCGCCACACAGACACCGTCCCGAAATATCTGCCCCCCCTTTGATTCCAAGGGCACATACCCGACATTTCTTCTGACCCCTGAAAGCATGCCGGGATTTGCGCAATAACAGATCATTCCGTAGCCCTTCCCGGGTGTCGTAAAGGCCCCGGGTATGACGATTATATGTTGGTATTTGGAAAACTCCACCTCTTCTTCAACTGCGGTCATGCTATCTTCAATAAGTTTTTTGACCTTAGTTCGATCGACTTTAAAATTATAGGGGCTAACCTTATATTTTCGAATAGGGTCGGGAAGCATTACCCACCCTCTAAAGTCCGCTTTCACCCATGTCAGGCCATACGATTGCTCTTTTACATATTTGTTAAGGCCTATGACAGCTTTTCTTTGAAGGAGCTTTAGAGGAAACTTTGGTTCCACATCGGGAAACCGAACGGCAAGTATAAGGACGTTCTGTTCACCTCTTGCACGTTTTGATTGGGGCCCCAAAATAGTTTCTTCCTGCGAACCCGCAGCCGGATTTCCCTGAAAAACTGATATTGAAAGAAATAAGATTACAAGTAGCAAAAAACCATTCCTTATCAATGTCACAGTGGATTTCATCGAATATACCCCTCTATTTTTTGCTTTCCTCAACATTCCTTCCACACAGGGTCTCGCCTTTCCATAAAGGCCTTTATCCCTTCTTCCGCGTCTTCTGCGGTGCAGAGTCTGGCAAATGCCTCATTCATATATTCGAAAGCCTTGTAGTAATCCAGGTCTGCCGCGGCGTAAAAGGCCTTTTTGCTGATCTGCGTGGCAATAGGGCTTTTTTTGGCAAGTTTTGCCGCCCAACCTCGCGTCTCTTTTTCCAGGTCGGCTGCAGGGACAACCCGATTCACCAGTCCCATTGCCAGGGCGTCCTTTGCCTGTATCAATTCACCAAAAAACAAAAGCTCCAACGCCCGTTTTCTACCCAAAGACCGTGAAACCGGCACGACAGGGCCTATACAGTTAAGCCCCACGTTAATAGCCGTCAATCCCAGTCGGGCGTCATCGGCTGCGACAGCCAGGTCTGCCGCTGCAACAAGGCCCGCGCCGTTTGCTGCCGCCACGCCGTGTACCTGGGCTATGACCGGCTTGCTCATCCTGCTGATAGCAACCAGTGGATTTTCCATGTGCTCCACCCATTTCCTGTATTCAAATGCGGTCTTGCCGAAAAATTTCTTTACATCAATGCCCGCACAAAACACCTTGCCCGCGCCCTTGAGGATAACAACCCTCACATCCTGGTCAGAATCCAATTCCTTGAAAGCCTGACCCAGTTCGGTTGCAAGAACGTTGTTGAATGTATTGAGTTGCTCCGGACGATTTAGGGTTATGGTTCCCAAATGATCTTCTCGATCCACAATAACGGTTTCGTAAGCCATTCTTTACCTCCTTATAAATTTATTTGGTCGCTTAACAATAAGGGTATTCTTTTTAATTGGTTAGATACCTTCGCAAAAAAAAATTGTTTTTACCAGATAATTTTGATATCCATCTTTGATGAGATCCGATATTATTGTACCCACATAATCCACCTTAACTCCAAGATGATTATGTGGGCGGAATGGTTTCATCTAAAAGATTTTTTAAATATCCGTGTACAAAAACCACCAGCTTCTAAAACCATTTTACATAATGTCCGCCAGCATGATATTTTATGCCGAAAATTAATGTAAACTCCAAACAGGAGGATTAAAACTTGGACCTCAAGGTGATGCTCACAACCTTTGGCATGATATTTTTGGCTGAATTAGGGGACAAAACTCAGCTGGCGACCTTTGCCTTTGCCGCTGAAAGCAAAACGCGGCTATCAGTATTTCTCGGTGCCGCAGGCGCACTCCTATTGACCTCTTTGTTGGCCGTTGTCTTCGGCTCCGCCCTAAGCAGGCTCATTCCGGCAAATTATATTAAAACAGGAGCAGGTGTCTTATTTATCCTGCTAGGTCTGTGGATGCTATTTTATCCAGGCGGCAAATAAACGACAAAGTGTCAGAGATTGAGGCCCAAAATTTTCTATATTGATCCTAATAAACCCGTTGGAAGACCTGTTGATAAGTCTTAAGAACCCTTTCTCCAAAACATACAAACACAATCTTTTCCAGGGTGCTGTCCGTTTCAAGATATTTTTTGGTTTCGGTCATGGCGATCTCTGTCGCCCTATCTAATGGAAACCTGTAAGCCCCCGTACTTATGGATGGAAAGGCTACGGATTTTACCCCGAGTTCCGAAGCGGCCTCAAGGCTGTTTCTGTAACAGGCCGCAAGAAGGCTTTCTTCATTTTTGTGTCCCCCTGCCCAGACGGGTCCCACGGTATGTATGACCCACCTGGCCGGTAACCGATAGCCTCTACTCACCCTGGCCTCACCTGTAGGACAGCCTCCGATCTTACGTGTTTCCTCCAGGAGCTCCGGACCCGCTGCCCGGTGTATGGCACCGTCCACACCGCCGCCTCCTAAAAGCGATGTATTGGCGGCATTGACAATCGCGTCTACCGCCTGTTTTGTGATGTCCCCTTCTAATATCTCTACCCGCTCTTTCATAAAATCACCTCTCTGTTTTTTACCCTCTCCAAGAGCCACCCATACCATGCATCAAGACCCTCACCGGTTTTGCACGATATCTGGAATATTTGCAGATCCGGGTTAATCTTTAATGAATCTTCTTTTATCCTGTCCAGACTGCAATAAACATAGGGTAAAAGATCGATCTTGTTTATCAGGAGTACCTTCGACTCGTGGAACATGAGCGGATACTTGGACGGCTTGTCATCACCTTCCGTAACGCTGAGTATCATGGCCTTAAAATCCTCGCCCACCTTGAACTCCGCAGGACACACCAGATTCCCCACATTCTCCACAATCAGAAGATCCATGTTCTCAAAGTCAAGTTTTTCAAATGTATCCCTGATCATATTGCCATCCAGGTGACATTCCCCCCCTGTATTGATCTGCACGGCGGGCACGCCTTTTCTGGCTATCCTTTCCGCATCCTGTGAGGATTGAATATCCCCTTCAATAATTCCTATTCTCACGTCACTTTTAAGGACATCAATAGTCTTTTCAAGAAGACTGGTCTTTCCGGCTCCGGGTGAACTCATAAGGTTGATCACCAGCAACCCTTTTTCTTTAAACAGATCCCTATTTTGCCGGGCAATGCGATCATTGGCCTCTAATATATTTCTGACAACTGATACTTTCATAGTGAAGCTCCTTATTAATTATTTGCCTATTTGCAGACTTTAAGAAAAGGTCCTGTTTGATACAGCGCCAAATTCCTTTTCCTCAAGCATACAGCTTTACTCTACTTCTATCTCTACAATGGCGAGATCCTGGCCGGAAACAGTCTCTATTTTCTTTGTCCCGCAAGAGGGACATGCAAAGACATAGTCTTTGATCTCAAATTCCTTTTCGCAAATACTGCAATAACCTCTAAGCGGAATGACATCCATCAATAATCTGGCGCCTTCCATTTCGGTACCTTTGGTGATGACTTCAAAGCAGAAAGAGAGCGCGTTAGGGACAACGGCCGACATCTGGCCTATGTTAAGGCGTACTGACCTGAGGTTATTGGCATTGCATTTTCGCATCTCTTCCCTGACAATATCGATCATGCTCATGGCTATTGACATTTCATGCATATAAAAACCGAGTGTTGAGATTTATTGTTTCCTGCCGTCTTATCAAAATCTTTATCTTAAAAACAATTCTTAAGTATAGAGGCCTTCAAGCCTGGAAAACCGGCAGGCGAAATTTATCTTATGACGTGAAAAAAGATTAGTCCAGAAAGAAGAGTGGCATATCTTCTCTTTCTATGGACTCCCTGAAATGCCTGCGTAACAACAGTAAAAGACTTCTATCAATGCGCTCGCCGCATCTTGTGACATGCGCCGCACATAACCGGCCCGCTTATTTTCCCTCTTGAAATCCGCTTCTCATGGCAGCACTTGCACTGAATGTGGAAAGCCTTCATAAGAGACACGGGGTTTTCCTTGGATTCAACCTTTCCATGGCATCCTGAGCAACTCCGGCCGTCTTCTTCCATGTTGTTTCCATTTTCGTCATAGTCATGGTGGCAACGTTTACAATCAATGATTTCCGAATGCCTTTCATGATTGAGTCGAACAAGGGGCCTTTGATGCTGCCCTATCTCCTCGTGGTTGATCACAAACTCATCTTCCTGAGAAAATGCAAAAGAAATAGATAAAAAAAGACCAGCTAATATCAGTATGAATGTCTTGGACTTCATAAGCTGTCTCCAAAAGCCTGCTTTTCGTTCATACGCTGCCATCTAAAAGCTGAAATAGGGTTGTTCCTGGATCAACCGTTATCCCTTTTTAAAATGGAGTTGCTGTTTGGGTGAAGTGACTGTGAAAACCTGACATCGTGCACGCAGAGTGACGTGCCGGGCATTTTCACCGAGATAAGGCGCTTCAACCTTTGGGCCCTTTTTGGGGTCCTTAATGGTGTGGGAACCCAGAACTATGAGATCCACTTTCTCTTTTCGTGCAAATCTCAAGATCTCTATCCATGGAGCCCCCCCCCTGACTTCAATCCTTACGTTTTCCGGATTTTCTTCTTCTATCCGGCTGAAATAGTATTCTTTTAACACGCCCTTCAACTTGTCAAAAACCTGTTCCGAGCCCCACAACTCCCCATCCTCTGTAATGAACTGGCCCGAATAGCGATGCCGGGATTCCAGAACATGCAAAATAATTAACTCCGCCTTTGATCTCTCCGCCAAATCCAAAGCAGAGGCAAAGGCATAATCAGAACTTGCATAAAGATCTGCACAAAACAAAATCTTCTTATACATGCTCCCCCCTTAACCTTCGTCTTTGACCTGTTCCGGTTTTAGATGATCAGGGATGATCATCAACTCACAAAGGATCTCCTTTACTGAAGCTACCTTCACGCCGAGATCATATTCCTCATTGAGGTCGGTGATTTGATCGAAACAATTGTGGCAAGGCGTAATGACTATCTTCGCGCCTGTCGCCTTGATCTGCTCGGCTTTGACGCGGCCGGATGCCATGCGCCGACTTTTGAACTCAGGACCCATTGGTATGAAACCTCCTCCCCCGCCGCAGCAGTGATTGTGCTCCCTGTTCGGGGTCATATCCCGAAAATCTTTTGCAATATAAGGGATAATCTTTCGTCCTTCCTCCCAGAGCCCTCCATTTCGAGAGACATTACAAGGGTCCTGATAGGTGACCGGTTCTTCAATCATTTTGGCCGGATCAATCCGAATGCGACCATCACGGAGATACTCGTATAAAAGCTGGACCGAGTGAACTATCTCTACAGGGGGCTTACCGTCTGCATACCCCGCCAGATAAGGACCTTCAAAGGCAGCTGATCTGTAGGCATGGCCACATTCTGTAATCAGGATTTTTTCCGCCCCCAGCTCCAGCGCCTTGTCATACATACGCCTGACCACTTCACCGGCCAATTCCCGGTCTCCGGCAAACATAGGTAAATTTGTGCAATCCCATCCTGAGCTCGGCATGGTCCAATCTTCTCCCGCCACTGTAAAAATTTGAGCGGCCATGCCCAGGTCCTGAGGGTAATAGACAGGTTCCCGGGGATTGACAGTATACATGTATTTGGCACCCTGCTTATCAATCGGAATCATCACATCTCTGATTTCCTCCTCCGATTCTTCTGCCATCCACTCGCAGGTTTCAATGAAATCCTCTTCGGATATACCCATCTGGTTGCCGGTTTCCCGGTAGTTTGTCAGGGTTCGCGCAAGTCCTTCCGGAAAAACCCCCTGGGACCAGCAGACCGTTCGTGCCGTTGAAATCATTGTGGCAATATCAATACCAAAAGGACAGTACATTGAGCAACGCTTGCAGGTTGTGCACTCTCCCCAGACAATATCATGGCACCTTTTCAAAAATTCACGGCCCACGTTTCCTTTCTTCCTGTACATCTCCCCCAAGGTTGTTGTGAATTTGTAAGCAGGACTTAGTCTGGGATCCTTATTGTTTGAAAGATAAAACAAACAACTATCCGCACACAGGCCGCAACGTGAACAGATGTTCAGCCAGGTCCTAATACGAGCACCCCTGTGCACGTCCAGAATCTCGACTATTTTTTCAACATCTACAGGCTCTTCACTGTCATGTTTCGATATTTTGGACATTCAAAGCTCCCTTCATACTACCATGCCCTCGCCCTGCGCCTTTGTCCCATCTCAAAACCGATAAATGCCCTGGTAAAAAAGAAAAGAAACACGTGTGCCAACTTGCTGAAAGGTATGACAATCAGCAGAATTTCGGCCGAAAGTATGTGGAGGACCAACATAGTTTCGTAAGGCCCCCACTGATGATAGGCCAGAAACCCGGTGAGAAAAGGGAGAAGCGTGAGGACAAGGAGAAAATAATCCCAGAAGCCGGTAAGAATGCGTACTTCAGGACGAGCCAGACGCCTGATAAACAGGAAAACCACCGTTCCAATGAGTATCATGGTCAAACCATCTGCCCACCTGTCCGGCATGGACCAGAGGCTTATGCCGAAGGCTTCGTCCCATAGGATATTATGCGCAGACAAAAAAAGAGGAACAGCCAAAAGGCATATATGAAAGACATAAAAAACCACCGCAAAAACCGGCTGATTGCGCATGGATGCACTTCCCACTGGTATGAGCCAATGCACGATGGAACGCAGGCCCCAGCTCAGGCTCATGTGATTGTAAAAAACCTTATCTTTTTCCCTACTGAGGGCGAAAAGATAGGTTAGCCGAAGGATCAATCCCCCGATAAAAATGATAAAGGCGAACCAGAGCCCTGGGCCTGATAAAATTTCGTAAAATTTATACATGCGGTCTGGAATCCTCCCGGAAGCGCGATGATCACTTTTTTCTGGACATTGAACACAATAGTATATATACATAATAATGTCAATACGTCAAAATGTATAAAATGCATTTCTGGAACGAAAAAAGTCAAAAGATTTTTTGCCATTCAACCAGCCATTTTTGATACCATTTTGTAGTGCGGGGCGGAGGACTCTTTGTCATGGATTCCCCAGACCACCAGATCACGAGCAGTGGATCCGGGATTGGGAAAGAAAAATCAATAAAAGGCCTGATGGATCCTATGTGTAACCCTAAGGCATTGGACGATCTGGCGTTCAGAAACATCATCGATCTCCTGCCATGCTACCTTTCCATCCAGGACAGATCCATGCATATCCTCTTTGCCAATCAGAACTTCAAGGACGATTTTGGTGAAGGTATTGGGAAACTGTGCCATGAAGTATATAAGGGCAGCCCGGAAAGATGCGAATTCTGTCCGGTACAAAAAACGTTTGAGGACAATAAGGTTCACATAAGTGAAGAGACGGTCCAGTTGTCCACGGGTGAAGTGGCCGATATGATAGTTTACTCATCTCCCATACTTGACGCCTCAGGCAATGTGCCGGCCGTTATTGAAATGTCCACAAACATCACCAAAATCAAAGAAATGCAGAAGGAGTTAAAAATCTTGGGCCAATCCATTGCGATTCTGTCTCACGACATAAAAAATATCTTGGAAGGCCTGCATGGGGGTGCGTATGTGGTGGAGGAAGGCATAAAGGACGGAGACATGGAACTTGCTGTCAAAGGCCTGGACATTGTCAAAAGGAATATCGCTGAAATCTCGAGTATGGCCCAAAACATTCTGTATTCATCCAAGAAAAGAGATCTCATTTACCGGAAGGTGTCTCCCAATGAAATTGTCAGGGATATAGTGGATTTGTTTCAGGAAAAAGCCAAAGCCATGGGCATCCAGCTCAAACATGAAACAAATCAGTCTCTGCCCCTTGTTAGGTTAGATCTTATGAGTATTCGCAGGATGTTGGAAAATTTTATATGGAATGCCCTGGATGCGTGTATGAAGGACAAAGAGAAGAGTTTCCATGCTGTGATCGTCAAGGCAGACTTTCATGACAAATTTCATTTCAAGTTCGAAGTGGAAGACAACGGCATTGGTATGGATGAAGAAACCAAGACAAGTATCTTCGATGAATTTTACTCCACCAAGGGGGGCCATGGAACGGGTTTGGGGCTTTTGGTAGTTGACAAGATTGTCAAGGAACACGGTGGAAAGGTGGAGGTCTTCACAGAACCCGGCAAAGGGACCACCTTCAGGACCCTATTTAGAATAAATTAGCGGCTCAAGGTCAAATTGTCCTGATTTTCTGGTGACATAATGTGGAGGGCATCATGGAAAATCCTTCAAAAATTATCATTATTGATGACAACTCCGACTTTCGCTTTACAATGGAAACCTTTCTAAAACGGAACGGCTTTGAGACACTGACTGCCGAAAATGGTCAAAAAGGGATGGACATGATTGAAAAAGAGCGTCCCGACCTTATTCTGCTGGATGTCATGATGGAGAGGATCTACTCTGGTTTTGACGTCTGCAAATCCGTTCAATCGAATCCGGATCTTAAGGACATTCCAATAATAGGTATCTCCGGTATGGGTGTTGAACTGGGCGTCAGACCCGACAAATTGGGAGAGGAAGACTATTTCAAAGTTGATGAATTCTTTGAGAAGCCCGTAGATAAAGAGAAACTTCTTGTCAAAATCAAAGAGCTTTTGGCAGAGGGCCTTGTCAGAAAAGGCAAGGCTGTACGGATCCACGATAAGGTTTACGTTAAGAAATAGTTAATTTTTTAAAGACTTTCCCTGAGAAGAAATTTTTTTCGATTTACATTTTTATACTCTAAACTTCCATTATTAAGGGGGTAATCTTGCATCACTCAATAGTAAAAAAACAGGCCGGCGAGTATTCAATCGGCGATGTATCCAGACGTGTGGATCTTTCACAAAAGACGATCCGGGATTATGAAAAAATGGGACTTATCAAACCCAGGAGGAATCCCAAAACAAACAACAGGATTTACTCAAATTTTGAGATAGATCAGATCAGGCAAATCTCTCGGTTGATACACAAGGAGGGTTTTACTTTGTCTTGCATTCGCCGCCTGCTTCAATTGGCTCCATGCTGGAATATTTTTAATTGTGAAGTGAAGGAGCAATGTCCGGCCTATAAATTCTCTCATAAAGCATGCTTTGAAGTCAGGAAGACAAAAGGAACCCTGTGTGGAGGCGCCTGTGAACACTGCTCTATCTATATAAACCGCTCCTTTAAAAAGCAAAAAGTCCTGGAAGGGCCTGGGAGGATACTCGATTAGCATGCCATGGAAAAACCTCCCGGTCCTGCATATGGCACGGGAGGTTTTTTAGTTAAGGACCCTTGATGATCAGGTCCTAAAAAATACTTTCACAACCTTTTCCCAGTTCTTCTCCTGAAGTTCTTCAAAAATATCTTCTTCTGAAACACCACCGTCTGCAGCGATTTTTAAATCGTCATGCGCCATGGAGAAGAGTCTTTCCCTTTCATCCTTCATATATTTTTCTGCCTCTTCACCATAGTACATTCCTTTCAGGTTTTTGCGCAGTCTGGTTGGTTCAATAATAAAAAGCCACCCTTCTTCATAGGGCGATTCATTGATCAGTTCCGGATGATCCAGGAGTTTGTGGTTAACATGGGTTACAATGCCGTCAACAGGAGAGAGGATCTGCGCGGTTTGGCTGTCCTTGCTAACCCTAAAACCCGTCCTCCCCTGCTGGACTTCGTGACCGACATCTGGGAGTTGGATCCGGCTTAACCTGCGCAAGAGTCTTTCTGCAAAGTCATCTATGCCTACCCTTACACGGCCTCCATATTCAGGCCTAGCCCATGTATGGCCCTCGTGGTAATAAATATCCTCAGCCAACTCGAAACCTGCCACTTGTTTTCGGGAATTCACGGGAAGCGCCTCCGCCTGCAAGCGTTCCTGCATCATCTGGTCAAAAGAACAGTTGCCGCAATCATAGGCATTGGGACAAATTTTGCGAGCGACTTCGCCGGTAATCATATAGCGGCATTTTCTCTGAGAAGCAGGAAGCCGCATCATCTTATCCACCCAGGTCTCAGTGAATTTATCAGGGATATTTTCAAAATAGGCTGTCGCCTCTGCGGCCTCCTTTTGCCGGGCAACCTTGATCTGCATTGCCTGGTCATAAGAACAGGTGGAGCAATCATAATTATTGTCACACAGTTTGTATGAAACAACACCGGCCTCCATCCATACGCATTTCTTTTTCCCGGGCGGGACTATCTTCATAGACTTTTTTTGAGCTGTCTCCGGCATTTTTTCCTCCTCTGCAAAGGCCTTTATTCGGTTTTAGCTACTATGATAAGCAATGTGTATGCCAATTGAGGCAAAAAATTTAAAAACACCTATAACTCATTGATTATACATGCGGTTGAA
The DNA here is from genome assembly GCA_964543315.1 of uncultured Desulfobacteraceae bacterium. Classification (GTDB taxonomy): domain Bacteria; phylum Desulfobacterota; class DSM-4660; order Desulfatiglandales; family Desulfatiglandaceae; genus JAFDHL01. Next base: position 13,270 of record CAZIXY010000019.1, read on the forward strand.
TATACAAACTAATTGAAACCGGACATGCACATAATGGAAGGTCTTTGTCTAATTTTTAGACAAAAAGAGCAGGTGGAAAAAATATTGTTTAGGCAACATATTTATTACACTGAATATATTTATAGTGCCGAAAAGATCAACAGGGTGCCGAAAATATGGACATTACGCTATGCCTTTAACTCAGCCCTTTTCAAGGTACCAATTGAAAAGCTCAAAACATGTAGGGCAGAAATCAGGTCGCTTGAAGTCCGTATCTTCAATTCGGGCGGAGGAATACATTACACAGCGCCGATCCCTGCAGTGGGTGAGGCCGAGGCAGTGTCCCAGTTCGTGTAGTGCAGTTTTTTCCAAGCGTGCCAAGAACAGATTCGGGTTCTGCGGTTGGCCGTAAAACTGGGGGAGAAGCCGATGGGTCGAGATGATCGCGCATTGACCGTTCATCTGGGCAACTCCAAACACATACTTGAGAATGGGCACGTAAAGATCCGCACGAGTAATACCAACAAGTCTGAAGGTGCCGCCGGAATGACATTGAAAAAGGTACTTTAAAACCTGTTTGGAATTGTACTGACCGCGGTTTTTATTATAGGCATACCTTGGGGGTTCAACTTTCAGGGAAATCCTGCACTCAAGACCACGCCGTTTCTCTATGAACTTCGCAAGGTGTTCAAGAATATCTTTTTCAACAAAACCGATGGGGCAGATAGTGACGCATCTTGATAAACCGATTTGGGATTACCCCCTTTTAATCATATATTTTTTTATTTTATTGTAGAGTGTCTGGCGATCGATATCCAATTCCCTGGCTGCACGACTGATGTTCCAATCATTTTCACCCAAGATCCTCTCAATATGCATTTTTTCCATCAATTTCAATGAGCTGGGAAATGCCTCAACATATGGCTCTTTGTGGAATATGGGGAGATCATCCTCTACGATCTCTTTGTGCTGTCCGATCACAAGGGCCCTTTCAATGACGTTTTCCAATTCCCTGACATTTCCAGGCCAATCATACTCCATCAAAAGCTTCCGTGCGGAAGGGGCTATTTTTAATGGCTCTTTATTCATTTCAAAAGAATATTTCTTGATAAATTCTTCCGCCAGCAGTGGAATGTCTTCTTTTCTCTCTCTTAACGGCGGCACATGGATAGAGATCACATTCAGCCTATAGTATAGATCTTCTCTAAACCGCTCCTCTAAAATAGCCTTTTTAAGGTCACAATTGGTTGCCGCAAGGATCCGAACATCCACCTTTATGACCTCCTCACCGCCCAAGGGGTTGAATTCCTTTTGCTGCAAAACACGCAGGAGATCCACTTGTGTTTTCAAACTGATATCGCCTATCTCATCCAGGAAAAGTGTCCCTTTGTCTGCCATCTCAAAACGGCCTTTTTTTCTGTGCTCCGCACCCGTAAAAGCGCCTTTTTCATAGCCGAAAAGTTCACTCTCCAGCAGTGAATCAGGCAACGCGCCGCAGCTTACCGCAATGAACGGCATGTAACAGCGGGAACTGTTTCCATGGATAGCCTTAGCAATCAATTCCTTACCCGTACCGCTCTCACCAGTGATCAGTACCGTTGAATCCGTAGGAGCCACCTGTGATATTAATTCGAAAATACCCTGCATGGCATGGCTTTTTCCGATGATTTCGTCGAATTCGTATTTTTCTTCCAGCTTTTCACGGAGCAGAATATTTTCAAGCACCAATTCTTTGTGCGCAATGATCTTTTTGATCTCCATCTCTATTTCGTCGGGGTCAAAGGGCTTTGCAAGATAGTGAAAGGCTCCGTGCCTCATGGCCTGTACGGCAGTGTCTACAGTTGCATAGGCCGTCATCATGAGTATTTCCACCTCCGAGTCAATCTCTTTGATCCTTTTCAGGGTCTCCATACCATCGATGCCCGGCATTTTCAGATCCAGCAAAATCAAATCCCAACTCTTTTCTTGAACCATGGCAATGGCATTACCCCCGCTCGCCGCAACACCGACCTCATAACCATCCTCTAGAAGCCAGTCTTCAAGAGACTCTCGCACTGATGCCTCATCATCAACTACCAGGATACTGAATTTTTTTGTCATCATGTGCTCCCTCTATGAATAGAAGACAAAACCAAATTGTTGACTTGACTCCGGCATTTATTTCCATATCGACACATGGCGTGCTTCACTGCTAGGCAACAGGAAGACTCACCTTGAAAACAGTCCCTTTTCCGGGCTCGCTTTCCACCTCAATTGTGCCTTTATGCCGGGCTATGATACCGTAGGCCACAGAAAGTCCGAGACCGACTCCCTTGCCTTCTTCCTTGGTCGTAAAAAATGGTTCAAAGATATTTTTCAGGTCTTCCTCGGGAATGCCTTGACCTGTATCGGAAACCACAATGTCGACAAAGCCGCCGGTTTTGGAGGGTTTTGCGGCCACTGTCAGGTCGCCCCCTTCGGCCATGGCCTCTGAAGCATTGCCCATAATGTTTAGGAGAACCTGCTGAATCTGTTTAAAATCACAGCATACTTTTGGCAAACCCTGTTCAATTTCTCTTGTGCTTTTGATATTTTTCATTCCAAGATCATGGGCAATAAGAACCATTGTCTTTTCAATAATCTCTTCAATGCTATGGTCTTGCATATGGATATGGGACTGGCGAGAAAATGTCAGGAGATTCATGACTATTTCACCGCACCTGGCTATTTCCGACTCCATAGTGGTTAGATATCGAGAAATGTCTTCAAGTCTTTCCGGCTTAAACCTGCTCTTATCCACGAGCTTCATCATTAGTCGGATATAGGTTAAAACGGCAGCCAGGGGATTGTTTATCTCGTGGGCAATGCTGGCTGCAAGTTTACCCAGTGAAGCCAATTTTTCTGTCCGGACCAGCTGTTCCTGGGCCTCCATAAGCTCCTGATAGGCCCTGTTGATACTCTCATAAAGGCCTGCATTATCAACGGCGACTCCTATCTGGTTTCCGATACCGGTCAATGCCTCCAGATAATTGGCCGAAAATTTAAAGACATGACTGGATACGCACATCACGCCTACCGGTTCTCCTTTAGAGACAAGTGGTATGTAGGCGGTGGAGTGAAGTCCCTCTTCAATCATATATTCAGCATAGGGTTCTTTGAACTCCGCCAAATTGTCGACGACCCTTGCCTCGCCGGGAAAGACGGCCTGTCCAAGAAATCCTGCCCCCACTTTTCGTTGTTGCACATGACTCCTTGAAATGAATATATCAGAAAGTCCTTGATGAGCTACCAGATTAAGCACATTCTGCTTCTTGTCCAGCAAGTAGATCCTGACACTGTCTGCCTCAAGCAATTCACGGATTTTATCAATAGTGCTCTTCAGTATCTCGCTCAAATCCAAACTGCTGCTCACCGTCGTGGAGATGTCATAAAGCATGGAAAGCCTCGTGTTCCTCCTCTCGATCTGTTTCTGGGCCTTCCTTCTTTTGCTGATGTCCCTCACGATGACGACATAGCCTGAAATCTGACCGTTTAAATCTAAGTTCACATTGGAAGTGATGAGGGCGTCAAAGATCCTTCTTCTTCTACCAGAAAGCCGGGTCTCAAAATTGATCACAAAGCCCTGCCTCAAAACAGTTTTCTTATATTTATAAAGGTTTTCCTGTTCATCAAAGAACTCTTCATCCCACATCAGGCCCACAAGCTGCTCTTTACTTTTATACCCTAACATCTCAATCCCTGCCTGATTGATCTCTACTATCTTGCCTTTGGAATCCGTCAGCATGAGCGCGTCACCGGAGCGCTCAAATATGGTTCGATACTTCTCTTCCGACTTTTGCAGGTAATTGATACGGGCCCCTATTATTTCCTCCTGCTTCCCGGTCAACCTTTCCAGCTCTTCTTGAAGGCGCCTTTTTTCCGTTATATCCGTGGCCGCTTCCAGGACATAGACAACTTCCCCCTGATCATCCTTAACCGGAGTGGACTTAACAAGCATTTGTGCAATCCTGCCGTCTTTCATCACAACATCTTCTTCGTTCCAATGCACCTGACCGTCCTGGAAAGACTCATGGACCAAGCAACCTTCACATCTTTCATTCCTGTTTTTCCAAACATTGTAACAATATCCGTTTTGATGCATTCCAAACTCTTTTTCAAAAAGATCATTGGCCATAAAAATCTGATAGTTTCTGTTGATGCCGATCACGTAATCGGTAACCCCCTGAAGCAACACTTCATAAAATATGTGTTCCTGATTAAGACTTTCTTTTTCCATAACTTGAAAACCTCTTAAAGTTGCTTCGAGCCTTTTACGACTTCACCTAACTGAATTAAATCATAAAAAAAATAGGCGATCAAGCGGATTCAATAGGAGTCCGACAAGACTTTTGATCCACAAAGAATCTTTTGCATGATATAAATAAAGCAGACGGCCAAAGACATGCATTAAATGTCTAAAGCAGTTGGGGGGTCTTTTATATTCATTATTCAATATTTGTATCAATTTTAGAGCTTTCTCTTGACTTGCTACATTAATTGCTGGCATTAATTTAGTTGTTTATTGACGGCTCTTTTGAAAATCCAGGCATGCCCCCATGCTGGGCGGCAGAATAACCGTGTCAAATTGAGAAATTCCTTTTTTCAAGGGGCGATCATGGAAACACAAACCAGCCGAAAGGCCAATGGATCCGTCATGGTTGTAGGCGGAGGTATTGCCGGAATGCAGGCAGCCCTTGATCTGGCAGATTCCGGTTTTTATGTCCATCTCGTTGAAAAGTCTCCGGCCATCGGTGGGCTGATGTCACAACTGGACAAGACATTCCCTACCAATGACTGTGCCATGTGAATTATCTCTCCTAAACTGGTCGAGGTCGGCCGGCATCTCAATATCAACCTGATCACCTGTGCCGAGGTGGAAAAGGTTGAAGGTTCCAAAGGGAACTTCAAGGTCACCGTTCACAAAACACCCCGATACATCGATGAAACCAAGTGTACGGCATGCGGCGATTGTGCGGAAGCCTGTCCGGTCTCCCTGCCCAATGAATACGATCAGGGACTGGATGAGAGGAAGGCCACATACAAAAAATTCGCACAGGCGATTCCCGGGGCCTTTGCCATCCAGAAGGCGGACAGGGCTCCCTGTCGCCTGGCTTGCCCGGCGGGACTCAATGTGCAGGGATATGTCCAGATGGTCAAAAAGGGAAAGTATGAAGAGGCCCTCAAGATCATCATGGAAGATCTCCCCTTGCCCGGCGTGCTTGGCAGGATCTGCCCTCATGACTGTGAGGATGCCTGCCGTCGATCCGAAGTGGATGATTCCGTGGCTATCCGGGACCTAAAGAGACTTGCTGCGGATGGTTTCGATCCGCGCAAGATTGAAATTGCGTGTTTGCCTGCGAGGGATGAAAAGGTAGCCATTGTCGGCTCCGGACCTGCAGGTCTTTCGGCGGCCTATCATCTGGCAAAAAAGGGATTTATGTCGACCGTGTTTGAGGCCCTGCCCGAAGCCGGCGGGATGTTGAGGGTAGGGATCCCCGATCACAGGCTTCCACGGGAAATCTTAGACAGAGAAATTGAGGTCATTACCAACCTGGGTGTTGAAATCAAGACCAACACCCCTCTCGGCCCGGACCTGACAGTGGATGCGCTGTTCAGTCAGGGGTACAAAGCTGTATATGTGGCCATCGGCGCCCATAAGGGGCTTGATTTGGGCATCCCCGGCGAAAAGGCCGAGGGTGTCATACAAGGTGTTGATTTTTTAAAAAAATTGAATCTGACAGGCACGGCCCCTGTAGGGAAAAAGGTCATCATCATCGGGGGCGGGAATGTGGCTATTGACGTGGCGCGCTCGTCTATTCGATTAGGTGCCGAAGAGGTTCACATTGTTTACCGCCGTACACGCATTGAGATGCCTGCCTGGGAGGAAGAAATCAGGGCTGCCGAAGCCGAAGGGGTCAAAATCACCTATCTCTCGGCGCCACAAGAGGTGCTGATCAAAAATGGCCTGGTGGCGGGATTGCGCTGCATCCGGATTGAGTTGGGTGAACCTGACTCCTCGGGCAGAAGAAGACCGATACCCATTGCAGGCAGTGAATATGATCTGGAAATCGATCAGCTCATTCCGGCCATCGGTCAGAGACCCGATCTATCCGGTCTTGAAGATGTGGTCGACTTAGAGTTCTCCCGATGGGGAACCATTGAGGTGGATCCCATCACCTATGCAACCGAACGTGAAGGGGTTTTTGCAGGCGGCGACGCGCAGACAGGTCCTTGGGTGGCCATTGGCGCCGTAGCAGCCGGGCGGGAGGCGGCCGAAACCATAGCAAGATATATGGACGGACGAAATATGTCCGAAGGCCGTGAGCCCATCACCAATGAGAATCCAACCTATCGACCCATTCCTGAAGGCCTTTCCCGGAAAGCCCGGGTGAGCATGCCCGAACTGGATGCGGAGAAAAGAAAACATACCTTCCAAGAAGTGGAACTGGGTTATGACAAAGAGAGCGGAAAAGGGGAAGCGGATCGTTGTCTGAACTGCGGATATTGCTGCGAGTGTTACCAGTGTGTGGAGGCCTGCGGCCCTGGGGCCCTGACCCTGGACACCCATGCTCAAAAGCCTGACACCATTGAACTGGAGGTGGGCGGCGTTATCATGGCACCCGGGGTTCAACCCTACGACCCCTCTCTCTATGATACCTACAACTATTCAAAATACGACAATGTCATTACGTCCGTGGAATGCGAGAGGATTCTTTCCGCCTCCGGTCCGACCTTGGGTCACCTGGTCCGCCCTTCGGACCACAAGGAGCCCAGGAAGATCGCCTGGCTCCAATGTGTGGGCTCCAGGGATATACATCGATGTGACCACGGTTATTGCTCAGCGGTCTGCTGCATGTATGCGATTAAGGAGGCGGTGATAGCAAAGGAACACGCCGGGGGTGCCCTGGACTGCGCCATTTTCTTCATGGACATGCGGACCCACGGGAAAGATTTCGAACGGTATTACGAAGACGCACAAGATAAGCACGGCGTTCGCTTCATTCGTTCCAGGGTGCATACCATCGATCAGGTTGATGGTAACGGCGATTTACAGATTAAATGCGCCACAGAGACGGGAGAGGTGATTGAAGAAACCTTTGACATGGTGGTTTTGTCCGTGGGCCTTGAGACCCCGCCCGATGTGGTGGATCTTGCAAAGACGCTGGAGCTGGATTTGACCGAGGGAGGTTTTTGTAAGACAGACTCGTTCCATCCGGTGAGCACGTCCCGGGAGGGCATCTATGTGTGCGGTGCCTTCCAGGGCCCCAAGGACATCCCCCAGTCTGTGGTGGAGGCCAGCTCTGCTGCGGCCAAGGCAGGGGCATTGTTGAACGAGGCGAGGAACACGCTGACCATGGAGCGTAAGCTTCCCACGGAGCGCAACATATCGGGACAGAGGCCTCGGATCGGGGTTTTTGTGTGCCAGTGCGGGCTCAACATCGGAGGTGTGGTGGATGTGCCCAAGGTTCGGGATTATGCGGCCTCGCTCCCCTATGTGGAGTATGTGGCGGACAATCTATATACATGCAGCCAGGACACACAGGAGATCATCACTCAGATGATAGGGGAGCACGATTTGAACCGGATCCTGGTGGCGGCCTGCACGCCCAAGACCCATGAACCGCTTTTTCAGGAAACGCTGGTGAATGCGGGTTTGAACAAGTATCTGTTTGAGATGACGAACATAAGGAACCAGGACTCCTGGGTACATTCCAAGGATCCTTTAGCTGCGACTGAAAAGGCCAAAGATCTTGTACGAATGGCTGTCGCCAAGGCGGCCCTGATAGAGCCTCTTCATGACGCAGAGCTGGAACTCAATCCCGATACTCTGGTGATCGGAGGCGGTATTTCGGGCATGGTATCTGCAAAAAATCTGGCAGAACAAGGATATCAAGTGCATCTGGTGGAACGATCAGATGTGCTGGGGGGGCAGGCCAGATTCCTCAACAGGACTTGGAAAGGTGAAGATATCCAATCGTACATCAGAGGCCTTATCCATGATGTTGAAAACAATCCTCGGATTCACACCTATCTGTCCACAGAACTTATCGATGTCGATGGGTTTGTAGGTAATTTTAAAAGTCTATTAAAAGACAAAAAGGGGCAGGAATTTCCACTCGAACATGGTGTCGCCATTATCGCAACCGGGGGAAAAGAGTCTAAACCGAATGAGTACCTCTATGGGGAAGATCCCAGGGTTATCACCCACCAGGAGATGGATGAACTGTTCCTCAAAGAGGACCCTTCAATTAATGAACTTAAATCCGTAGCATTTATCCAGTGTGTGGGTTCCAGGCAGCCGGAACGACCCTATTGCAGTCGCGTCTGCTGTACTCACACTATGGCAAGTGCCCTTGAAATGAAACGAATCAATCCTGATATAAACGTATACGTTATGTATCGGGATATCAGGACCTACGGTGAGAAGGAGTATCTATACAGGATGGCCCGGGAGGCGGGGATCATCTTTGTACGCTATACGTTGGACCAAAAGCCCCGTGTGAAAGCGGATAAGGACGGATTGAAGATTGAAGTGATAGACCCCATCCTCGGGAGAGCTATTCTGCTGAAAGCCGACCTTTTGGCGCTGGCCACGGCGATCATCCCCTACAAAGATGATCGGCTGGCGCAGTTTTTCAAGGTATCGATGAACGATGACGGATTTTTTATTGAAAAACATGCCAAGCT
>CAZIXY010000020.1:0-20772 GCA_964543315.1 uncultured Desulfobacteraceae bacterium
CCCTCACCCTCCCGCTTTGCGGGATTGCCGGACTTTTTACGAGTCCGTCAAAATTATTTCAACTTTTTTAAACCAGGCCTAAAATCTTCCACCATACAGCCGCCACCAATATAAGAATTCCCAGCAATACAGGCGTGGCGACAAGGCCCACTTTTGTAATATCGGAAGCCCGGAAATATCGGTAGCTATAAGCAATGGCATTCGGAGGGCAACCTATAACCAAAAGCATAGCAAAGGAAGTGGCCGTTCCGAGGCACAGTGCTATGACAGTGGGGTCCACGCCTTCCAATTGTGCCATGGGAATTACAATAGGCAAAATCAGGGCCGCGGCGGCCACATTGGCCATGGCGTTTGTCACAAGTGCCCCGAAAAGTCCCACGCCTGCGAAAAGAAGAAGCCAGCCTCCTCCCTGAACATAAGGGAAAAAGAGGTTGGCAAAGTAAGTGGCGGCCCCTGAATAACCCATTGCGAGACCCAGAGAAATTCCACCGCCGAAGATAAACAGGGCGGTTCCCCATTCGAGGTTTTCATGAATGTCTTCCCATTTCAGGATACCGAAAAGGATCAGGCCGGCCACTCCTAACATTCCCGTTACCGAGTAGTGAATGCCGTGGAAGCCTTTTGTCAGCCATAAGATAAAAGCAAAACCAATGATAATCAGGGTCTTCTTCTCCATGGAGCTCCAGGGGCCAAGATCCTCTTCAAATTCAGGGAGTTTAAATTTCGGGTCAGGCCGAAAAACAAAGTACACTGTCAATACAGCCGCGGGTACAGTAAGGATGGCCGCCGGCATAGCATATTTTATCCACTCAAAAAAGGTAATTTCGATACCTGTAAATTCCTTGAGAAAGGCCGCTGCTACCATACAGCGACCACCACCCACAAGCGATCCCATACCCCCGCAGGAACAGGCAAAAGGTAATGAGAGCATCATGAACTTGGCGGTGTTTGTATGAGGGTCAATACCCACGGCCCTCATCAAAGGGAGCATTGTGACGATGCCTATGGCGGTTGCCGCCGCATCATGCATGAAGGAGGATGATATGCCGAGCCCCATTGAAATGATAAAGGTAAAGCGAACAACGCTGTTTCCGGCTTTTTTTATGATAAAATATCCGAGTCGTTTGGTAAGGCCCGCCTTTTCAAGGGAGATGGCAAAGATCAGGCAACACATGATAAACACCACCACAGGGTGCATATAAGGGGCCCATGCCGTTTTAACATCACTCACTCCCATGAGGACCAAAAATACGGCAATGCAGATTGCCGTGATCTCAAGAGGGATTGGTTCGGCTACAAAGAGAAAGATCAGCACCACCAAAACAGCCAAGAACCTTTTTGCCTTTGGAGACAGTCCATCGATATAGCTGACTTTGATGCATGACATCTGCAATTCAGCGGCCTTCGCCTGCAAAAAAGTCCCTGTAGATTTTTCGCTGCCCGGATTTTTTGCTTCTATGATATATTCCGTAGCTGGCTCTTTATCCGCTGATATCATATTGAAATGCTTATCTATATGCTGAAAGAATTTCCGGCCGGGATCATCCGTTATTTTGAACTTCGCTCCCTCCGGCCGGGGTAAGAGTAGGACAACAATCCCAAGTGCAAATGCCAGACAAAGCTGGAACCATGTTGATTTGAAAAACATTTCGCCTCCTTGATCGAGATGTAATCTCAGTCTTGTCCAAAAGCGGTTTCTATGAATCCTTGGGAAACAGAATTTTACCCAAAACGCATGTAATGGCCACGTGGCTTCAGGCGCAGGGCACAAGGGAAACGTGAAATTATCGCCGTTAAAATATTTTTCCCCTGTGCCCTGAGCCTTTGATTTTTCAATGATTTGGGTATGAGCTCGGAAAACAATAACCTGAAAATGGGTGATGTCGTTATTTGCATCCTAAGTTTCTGAAATTATAAGGCTCAAACAAATCAATCCGGCTATTTTGGACACTAATGATGTGACCTGCAAATGCCACAAGACGCAATTCAATTCGCTCAGATTATTATGTCCCATGCGCGCCAAACAAATAGTACAATTTTTCACAAATTGCCATAAAAAACCCCTCAATCATAAATCGAAACTGTCAGGATAAGGAGTTTCACCGTTCACCTACCATGTTGTGGATATCTTTATTGACCTTTGATCGGTAGTAACTCACCTTTGAATCATTGGCCATGATCATATCGAGCTGTCTGGTATGCATGGTCAGATAACCCAGTATTTTTAGACGCTTCTTCATGAATTCCTCTTCATAATCCTCCAGACGTGCGATCAAGCTGTCTTCTTTTACATTGACCCTGAAGCCGTACTTCTCCAATATTTCCTTTACAAAAATAATCCTTCTCCGCTTCCTCTGATAGTCCGCGGCTCCCCCCTTGTATTGGAAACTGATATAATTCTCACTCGATCTGTCACTCACCAGGGTCTCCACGGTGGAGAAGTGAAAACCGAGTCTGGAACTCAGGCTGCAATAGTTTTTAGAGATCATAAAATAATTCCGGTCAGCATACTGGGAACGCATACCCGGGACCAGAGCGGTGTTTGCGGTTGCCTGGAACATGACCGACATAAACCCTTTTCCGTCAACGGGTGGCGGGCCTGCCCAGGGCACGGCCGTAATCCCTTCCCAAAGGGCCAACATGGGAATTGAGACTATATTTTCGAGTTTTACACGCTTTCCCTCAACTTCCTCGGAAAAACCGTCGTCAAGATTAAGGACCCACCACTGCATGGGCACTTCGCAGAGAAGTTGTTTGCTTGAACGTTCAAGGAAATGATGGCCTTTCCCGAAATTGAACATCTCCACCACTGCCTTTTCATGACAAAACCGGGTTATGTCATGGAATGTTCTGCAATTTTCGGCTCTAAATTCGGGCGCTTCGGGATCCAAAAGATTTAAAGGAATTATAAGCCGGGAAGCCCCGTTCAGTGCCTCAAAGACCGGGCTTCCCTCCATAAGATTCTTGGGCTTTTCTCTCTTTTTTAAAAGATTATCAACGCGTCCCTTGTAGACAAAAAGGGAGTCGGCATCAACGGTTATGATTTCTCCATTTTTAAGTTTGTCGATGGCTCCATCAAGTCCAAAAAGGCCGGGAACGCCGAACTCCCTTGCAACATTACCAAGATGACCGGCAATACTACCCTGCTCCGTAACAACAGCGGCAGCCCGATTCAGTAATGTGGCCCACCTTGGAAGGGCTTGGGCCGTCACAAGGACGGCTCCTTCGGGAAAACGAAAGGTGTCAACATCCTTTCTCACCACGTAGACCGGACCTGCAGCAGCCCCGGGGCTTGCGGTCATACCTCCCTGAAGGAGTACGGAATCAGTTTCCTGTTTCCTGATTTTTTCATGAGACTCAAATTTCTGCTGGACTTCCGTCTTCTGCAGGGGTCTACACTGAAGTAGGGTAATCGAACCATCTTCCTCAATAGCCCATTCGATATCCTGAGGAACACCATAGTATTCCTCGAGTCTCACTGCCAAACGTGCAAGTTCCGTGGCATTCTCATCACTCAGGGAAGGTAGGTTGCGCTCTTCGTCATTCATGTCAAGCCGGCAGACACCTTCATCCGCATAGCACATGAATTTTTGTTCCTTAATCGCGATTTCCTTTTGGATGATCTCCAAGTGCTCACCCCGGGAAACGAGAAAAAGGTCAGGATTCGTGCTGCCGTCAACAACTGATTTGGGAAGGCCCCAGACCGAATTGATTACTATGACATCACCACTGATTCTCATGGGATCTCTGGAGTAGACAACGCCACCGGATACCGCTTCAACCATGCATATACATCCAACACACATGGGTACATCTTCGTCACGGATACCCCTGTTAAACCTGTAGGACATGGCCGGTACCCCGTATTTACTGGCAATAATCTCCTTGTATGACTGGATAAGATTTTCCTCGCTTACATTGAGTTCTGAACGATACTGGCCAGCAAAAGAGGTTCCTGCAAGGTCCTCCCCCAAGGCGCTGCTGCGCATCGCAACAGTGGGTCCTTTTTCTGCATTTCCCTTTAAATAATTGTAATTTTTAAGGATATCTTGCTCGAGGTAGTCCGGTAGTGACGATCCGATAATGATTTGTTGAATGCCTGCGCTGAGATCGTACAGTTTATCTATCCTGTCGATATCAGTAGCCTGAATACGTTTGTCTATTTCAGCCTGGAGCTCATTTTCCTCCATAAACCTGTGGTAGGCCTGTGCCGTGATAACGAATCCGTCAGGAACTCGCAAATGAATCCGGTTTCTGATTTCCCCCAGGTTCGCAAGTTTACCGCCGGTCTGATCAGCCATATCCTTGTCAACGTCTCGAAGGGGAACCACCATAGGGCCTTCTTTAGTTGGCGTTTTGGGAAAAACAAAGGGATTTATACTCTTCTGTATCTCCTTGAACCTCCCGTAGAGTGCTTCATACTTTCCCGGACTCAATTCGTTCAAATGTCTGACGATCTGGAAGACACTGGTAGAAACTTTGGTACTCGTGGACCTGACAAAAGACATCCCAAAAGGCCATGCCCCCCTCAGGGCCTCCTCCATCTCCGACATTATCTCTAAGGCCTTATTATTTGCATTTAAGAGCAGCTTAAACTGGTGGTATCTGGCCTTGAAGTCCGCACGCAGCTCTTCAACATTAACGGACTTTGCAATTCCCCTCTTGGAAAAAATGCTTTCAAAAAATCTGGAAATTCGACCCATGGATTCCCACTGTATCTAAAAAAAGGCCAGGGCACGGGGGAAACAAACTGCCTTAGGCCTTTTAGTAAAAATACCTACGATTTTTGATTGATTAATTGTAACTGCTCAGGTAGTCAGGCTGAAGTTACGATCAGTATAGATATTGCCATCAATACCCAATCCTCAATCGCCAACCGAAAATCACAAATGATCAGTGTGAAAGCCTAAGCCCCCATCCCTCAAACATGAACATAATGGCAAAGCCATACCACAGCGTGTAAGCCACATAAAAAATCAATGAGAATATGACAACGCCAAAACGGTCACCAATCTTTTGGGGCTCAATTTGATAATAGTTATATGATGACTCCACGGCCTTTTTAACAACTAAAGCAATTATCTTGGCCTCTTTAAATTTTTTCTGATTTTTCAGCTCTTTGTCCATCTCTTTGAATGCCTTCCACCAGTTAAAAAGGGCCTGCCTTTCGTTGTAGCCGTATTTTTCCAAGACCTTCTTTCCATCATTGTGATACATGGCATCGGCATCAACAAGACAGTTTTCCAATATCTTGCCCAGACTGCCGGTGACCTTTAACTGCGACCCGGTTACAATCGCATTAGAGCCGCTTTTTTTGAAAAGCAGAGCCGACTGTTTTGCCTCCTCCGTATCCGCCATTGTCAATGTCGCTTTTACTTCCGTGCCGATGAATTTGTCGGTTTCTTCCTTGACCGTCGGGATATAGTAGGCGGAGCCCTTTGATATGGAGTTATAGAGGGCATCCAGGTACTCCAGAGCATTTTTCCCGTTGAAAACAGGCGAAAACATTATAGTGAGGATAACCGCAAAGATCGCTACCATTCCAACGCCACCATAGAATTCCTTTTTATGCGCAATCATATTCTCGCCCCCTCTCCCTTAAGAACGCCAATATTTTTAAAAAAAGTACCGATAACCCAGATTCCGAATCCGCCTATAACAATAAAAAAGGCCCACACCCCGATGCTCTCTAAGATTGCTCCTGCCTGCTTTGATATGGGGATCACATCCATTTGTCCAAGCTTTGCGGGAAGGGCAAAAATCCTGTTTACAAACCCGGCCAGCACCGCCATAGCGTAAAACCCTCGGATTGTTATCCCGGGCACCACCTTGGTGACCATAGCGCCGATCTGGATCCCGAGCAAGGATCCCAAAAGCATACCCATGGCCAATGTGTAAAATATAAACCCGTAGATTGCATACTGGCTTATTGCTGCGTAACCCGCCGTAAAGATAATCTGAAATATATCAGTCCCCACCGTGGTCATGGAAGAGACACCCAACATATATACGAATATAGGGAAGGTCAAAAAGCCGCCGCCAACCCCCATAATACCCGCCGCGAGTCCCACAAGCGCGCCGCTGAGTACCAAAAATATCCACGAAATACTGCGGCCACCGGGGACGAAATCGTAATCAAATTTGATCATGGGGGGGATCTTCATGGACTGAAGTTTCTGTGGCAGATTTCCCATCTCCGCACCTTCTATCTTTGCGCTGGGGACATCATCAGCCTGCTGATTTTCCTCCTGCAATGCATCACCCCCGCCGTGAGGAGCGGCAACCCCGCCCTCGGATTTCCTCGCTTTAAGAAAATCAAGCATGGCATAGGCTCCCAAAAAGCCCAACATCAGGGAATAAATTGTCGTAATAAAAGCATCACTGAGAACCGGGTTGATCTCATAGAGGACACGGTTGATCACCCCGCCGACTGTAGCGCCTATAATCGCCCCAATCAAAAAGACCACGGCCAGCGGCACAGAGACATTTCCCAGCTTCCTGTGGATAACACTTCCCATTATGGCCTTTGCGAAGATATGGAAGAGGTCTGTTCCAACCGCCAGTATCCCTTTGATACCCGCACTCATCAGGGCGGGTGCAATGACAAAGCCACCGCCGGCACCTATACAACCCGTGATAAGGCCTGCCCCAAGTCCAATGAGTATGGATACAATAAAGATACCTGTTGAATAAAATGCCGGGCTGTATGCCTTTTTCCCCCCCAACACCTCCGGAAGGGCCCCTCCAATCTGTTCGGCAAATGCAATACCCCCCAATATAATGGGAATGGTAAGCAACCCGAGTAGGATCATCCGCTTCCTGTCCCCAAGAATGGTATTGGAAATATCAATCTCCCATTTAGCATGGGCCTTCGCACCCATCATCATAAACCTGCCCCACTGTCTTAAGAAATTCATTTCAATCCAGCTCCTTCCTGTTTGATATTATTAATATTGCAATTTATTGATAACGTTCAAAAGTCTTGTCATCAACAATGATTCTTTCATTCAAAACCTTATTTACATGATTCATTATCCTCCATGCATCTTATTTTTTCTGCCTGTATCAATTTTTTCTTATAGGCATCCTGGATCTTGTATAAAAGCTCATCAATATCTACCGGTTTCATAAGGTAATCAAAAGCCCCAAGTTCCATTCCTTCTATGGCCACCTCCAGGCTTGCATGACCCGTCAACATGATCACTTCGATCAGGGGATAACGTTTTTTAATCTCTCTCAGCGTCTGAATGCCGTCCATTCCCGGCATCCTCACGTCCAGGACCATGACATCCACTGGTTCCCTGTCTATTAGCTCAAGGGCCTTTTCGCCGCTCTCGGCCCCGGTGACGTTTACTTCTCGTTTTTTCATGCGTTTGAGCAATGTTTCCAGAAAATCCACTTCGTCATCCACGAAAAGGACGTTCAAACCATTCACACGCCTCACCTCCTTAACCTGACGGCTTCTCTTACCTTCTCCAAGAGCTCTTCCAGCTCACAGGGTTTCGTAAGATAATCGAAGGCCCCGTATTTCATCCCTTCTTTCGCCGCCTGTTCAGAACCGTGACCTGTCAACATGATAACGGGCATGTCCGGATCCATTTTCTTAAAAATCTTGAGCACCTCAATACCATTCATATCTTCCATCTTGAGGTCCAGAACGGCTACGTCAAAATCCTGCTTTCGGAGCGCCTGTATACCCTCTGTTCCGCTGTGACTCTTTGTCACATCAATATTTCTCTTGGCCATTCTATTAGAAAGGACATTCACATAGCCCACTTCATCATCAATCAAAAGCAAATTGATCCGGTCAGTCTTTGCCCTATCTCTTTCTGACATGATCTTTCTCCCTGGTAACTCGTGACAAGGCCTTATTTGGTCTCACACGAATAACAGCATATTCTGCATGCGAATTTTTTCTAAGCCGTTGCAATATCCTCCTGTTGCGCCTTTCCTTTTTGCTTGGTCAGCGGGATACGGACATAAAAAGTGGCCCCGACATCCACTGTGCTTCTAACCTCTATTTCTCCTCCCATTTTCTTTATAATGCCGTAACATATGGATAGCCCCAATCCGGTACCTTTTCCAACTTGTTTGGTTGTGAAAAACGGATCAAAGATCCGGCCCAGGTTTGCCTTGGGGATGCCGGGGCCGTTATCTTCCACCGTCACAACAACATGATCTTCCTCCAGTCTACTGGATATACCCAGGATGCCTCCTGTCTTTTCCATGGCATCAAGGGCGTTATTTATCAAATTGAGAAAGACCTGCTGCAATTCTGATAGGGAAACCTCCAAAAAGGGCAGATTACCCTGAAAATTTGTGTTTATTGTCACATTGCTGTATCTCGCCCTTTGGGCCGAAATAGCCACCAGTTCCTCAAGCATGTCATTGAGATGGACTTCCTGGATCGTTGAATCGGTCTTCCTTGCGAAACTCAATAACTTGTAAGTTATTTCCTTGCAGCGCTTTCCCTGGTTCCGAATCTGGTTCAATGACCGTTGGAACTCATCCAGATTCTTCCCTTCCTTAAAATCTTCCTCTTCCAACAAATCCTCTATCCATCCTGCTTCCTCGACCATAATGGCAACAGGATTGTTGATTTCATGGGCTATTCCTGCGGCCAGTTCCCCCACGGATGCAAGCTTCCCTGTTTCAACAATCTGTTCGTCCATCATCTGTCTTTCTTTATCCATCCTTGCCAAACGATAGGCCATCCTCGTGGAAAGCATATAAGCCACAATCGTAATGGCGAGACCGCCCAGAATAATAATTGCAAAGGCCACCTTCAATGCCTTGTGGAAATCTGAAAAGGCATCCGAGAATTTTTGCTGGTATACTAAAAGCCAGTCCCCGTCCTTAAGAAAGTCAGCTACATAAATATCCTTGCTACCGGAATCATCCTTTCTCTCTACGATCTGGACGTTATCCTTTTCCTTCAGTTCAGCGTTCATGAATTCCAAATACGGTCCTTTTTCCGGGACGATGTCAAAAAGCGGTTTGGTCTGCAAGGCTCCTTTCCTGTTCAGGATAAAGGCAAACCCTGTTTCCCCGACACGTATGTTCCCCACGAGATTATTAAAAGCCACGAAGTCGATGGTGGCCCTTATTATCCAGGGCTCTCCCTTCCAGGTATTTCGTACCGTGACTATGAAATGAGGAAGACCGCGAAGACCCAAAAAAACATCACTGATAACATACTCATTCTTCATGGCGGTCTCAAACCATTCGGCCATTGAATAAACAGCCTTTCCCAGTTTAAAGGGTCCGGCATAGGCGACCTGAACCCCTTTTGAGTTGATGACACCCAGATCCACAAAAACAGGACCGTATCCTTTCTGAAGGATCTCTAATCTGTCCTGCAGGAAAGCTTCATCACTCAGCTCATCAAAGCCGAATGTCTTGGCCAGAACCCGGATATCGGCAAGCTTTTCCATCAGGAATCCGTCAATATTCTGCTTGTGTTTCAGGACTAATTCTGCCAGGTGTGCGTGGACTTTTTCATGATAGGATATGTTGAACTGGTAAAGAATGATTCCACTTACCAGGATCATGGGCGTGATAGAAGAAATAATAATGGTAAAAAATCTTTTCCTGAAGAATGAAGTATAATCTGTGATTTTCTTTACTTTAGTGTTGCTCATAATTGGCACCACCATGTGATACCCGCATATATGTACCGCTTACAAAAAATCGGCCTGCTATTCAAGGCCGTGTGCCGATAGTGCTTCCTTGACCCTGGCTTCCCTGATTTTTTCTTCGTGGTCTTTCTTTTTCCGTGTAGCCTCGTCCACTTTGGTCACCAACTGCTCCATATCGCAAGGCTTCATCAGGTAGTCGTAAGCCCCCAACTTCATACCCTCGATAGCGGACTCTACAGTAGCGTGGCCCGTCAGCATGACAACCTCAATCAAGGGAAATTTCTTTTTAATCTCTTGCAGTGTTTCAATCCCGTCCATACCTGGCATTTTTACGTCCAGGATAACAACATCCGTATTTCGATGTTTTCCAAGCGATTCCAGGGCTTCATTACCTGTAAAGGCGGTAAGAACGGTTAGATTTCTCTTTTCCAGACGCTTTACCATGGTTTCCACGAAAGGGACCTCATCATCAACTAACATTACTAACGGAGACTTCATGGCAAATTTTCCTCCTTTGTTCAATATCAGATTACCTGCTCAAACGCCTCGCCCGCACAGCCCCTTTCAGGTTTAAGATCCCCCCGATTGATCGCCGGTGACATGGAAATAGGGCTTGGCAGATAGACCCATGCATCTTCTTTTAGTAACTATTCAGCTTATTTAAGCTGAAGACTATTAGTAAAAGGCTGAAAATGAAACAAATGGGGCTCCTGTTATCATATTACTGTAAATGCTTTATCTCTGAAAAGAACTTTTTCGGTTCTCTTTCCCCTTCAGTCTTCAGTCTAAACACCTTTCGTTCGACCTTGAGGCCTTTCGGCCCCAAGACTTGTCGACGAGCTCAAGTCGAGCTGCTCAAGGCCGAGGCGCTCTTGACAGACAGCCCGACGACGTAAGTAGTCACTTATTTTATTGATTATCTTCGGCTAACGGGCGCCGCTTTCCAGCACCCCCCTGGCCGTCTCTAAAATCCCTTCAGGAAAACCCACAATGTTAAAGACCACTAAGAATCCGATCACCCAGACGACGAGCATGCATATGATAAAAAGCACAAAACCATACTTCAGAAAATCAAGCGGGTGAATTGCCCTCTCGCCCGTGTCCGGGTATATACCCAGGCCGTAAACAATGGCGTTATTGGGCGTTCCCACGATAAGGAAATGGGCAAAAGAGGTTGCAAAGGCCACTGCAAGGCCCACCGCCCAAGGCTCACCCGCGACACCCGTCATGATGCCCATGGGAATCACAATCGGCCCCAGGAGCGCTGTGGTACCTGCATCGGACATGAAATTGGTCATCAGACCTGAGAGCCCTGAAAGTCCTACCCACAGGCCGAAACCCTGACTCATGCCCACGGTTCCAAGAATCTTCAGGAAGGTTTTTGCCAGCCACAGGGCCGCGCCGCTTTCCTTGAGAAGGGCGCCCAGGGTAAGGGCACCGCAGTACATAAACCATGCATCCCAGGATATACCCCCCAGGATTTTTCGCCAGTCCGTAGTCCTGAACACAACAGGAATCAAGAGGGCCAAAAGCGAAGGACCGCCAAGGCCAAGCTCTTCTCCACCCAATATCCAGAGAAATAAAATAAGCAGCAGCATCCCGAACGTGACATACTCCGGGTATGTCATCTTTCCCATCTTTTGAGTCTCTTCCTTGATGGCTGATAGACCTGGTGTGAGATCCCTGGTCTTTATTTTCCTCCCGAATAAAACAATCATATAGATAGCCACCAGTACCCCAAGAATCGGCACCATTGGGAGCCCGTATTTCATCCATGTAAAAAAGTCCATGGGGATATTATATTCACTCCAGAACCCCATCATAATAACATTACGACCGCCGGCCGCCGGGGAGCCGATCCCGCCGACGTTCAGGGCAAAACAAAGGGCAAAGAGCAGAAATTTTGCCAGGGCCGGATCATGCCTTATCTCTCCATCGCCGCTTCCGGCCGAGACCGCACCAAAATAAACCGCCATCATGACGGGGGTCATAAAGGCACACATGGCATGGGCCGAGATAAAAGAGCCTATGACAGACATACTTATGCACAAGACGAAGATGGGAACCAGGAATCCCTTTGTCCAGCCAAGGAGCCATGTAGCCAACCGCTTATGCAAACCAACATCCACTACAGCCACACCCATGGCCAGGACACCTAACAGGAACATGGGAGCATCGCCGGCGAATGTCTTTCCGATCATGTTGCGGGGTAGGAGATGGAGAAAGTATGCCAGAATCGGCATAAGGATACCCGTTAACCCGATAGGTATAGCCTCTGTGGCAAAAAAGATGACCGCCATGGGAATGACTCCAAGCACGACCATGGTCTTATGAGCGGCTTCCGTGGCATCATGCGCGACTTCCCATTCAATGAGCTTTTCGGCAAACCCGTATTCTTTTACAACATCAAGCACACTATTTGGCGTGGGCAGGATAAACCCGACCACGATAAAAACACCCAGCCCGATACAGATCCATAATATCTTGTTAGAAAGGATGCCTCCTTCACCCTCTCCATGTTCGATTTCATGGGTCATAAACAAAGCCCTCCTATTCTTTTTATTAGATTTCGCAAGTTTTCATGGTCTGGAAGATATATTTGAAGACATCGGTCAGCCTCAGTATCCCTACTATGTCTTTCTTCTTTGTCACAAGCAGCGATTGATGCCGACCCATGACCAACTGGTGAATTGCATCGCACAGGTACCCCTTTTCATCGATATATTCGCCTTCAGTCGGTGTATACATAAAATCCGTTACCGGCAACTTGGACGCTTTGGTGCAGATATCACGCAGAGGCCTATCAAATAAGGAGTAACGCTTAAGCATGGATTTGAGGAATTGCGGGCTGAAACCGGCACGGGAAAATGCCCCCTGGTCTCCCATGTCCCCGTATTTTGGTTCCAGGGCCCTAAGAACGTCCAACTGGCTAATTTTCCCCACAATTTTCCTGTTTTCATCATAGACCAGTATTGCCCTGTGCAGATAGGTGTACCTTGTTCGATCAAGCTCCTCGTGAGCTTTCTCAAGTGCCATCACCGCATCAAACATGGTGGCATCTACAGACACGGTGACGTATTCCTCAAGAGGCACCATTAAGTCTTGTACGGATATTTCTCTCATATAAACCCTCCTCTTCCTTCTTTATCAAACCCCGGCACGGCGAGAACAGCAAAATTGTCCCAGGTGCCTTGATTTACCCATCTTTTACCTTCAGAGTGGGCTTAATGCAAGCCTTTTGTAATATTTGCCGCTGGGCTGTTGGCAAAGATAGTGCCAGATTTGAAGGAACTGGATCGTTATCCTTATTGTGGTCATAGCGTTTTGATGGGAAAAAGAAAAAGTGAATGGCAAGATGTTGAATATGTTTTAGGTTTTTTTGGAAGAAGGGTTGGTGAGGCGATAAAGGAATATGCCTCCTATGTTGAGAAAGGCATTGCCTTGGGGAAGCGACCTGAGCTGGTAGGAGGCGGTTTGATTAGAAGCCTTGGTGGTTGGGATGAAGTGAAAAAGATGAGGCTTAGGGTGCAGGCCAGGGATTTACTCTGCTATTGGGCCGTGGCTGAATTAGGAATCCCTATGGTGGATTTGGCGAGGGAATTTGATATAACTCCTGCCGCTGTCAGTTATGCAGTTCAGCGGGGAGAGAAAACGGCAAAGGAGCGGGGTTACCAACTGGAAACTAGAGTTGTTTGATTATTTACGGTCGTCCCCCTTTTTCCACATTGGAGACTACCTTTTTAAGTTGCTCAACGCTGTTTCCGCTCTTTTCCACGAACGCTGTAATGCCCGGATAGGACAGATGGTTGCAATAGTCCGAACTAAAGGAATGGATGACCACCGGTAAAACAGGAATCCTGTCGGCAATGATCTCCAGCACGGGGATTTCACTTGCATCGGGCAGATCCATGTCTAAGATCAGAAGATCAAGAGGCGCTTGATGATAGGCCCATTTTAGTACCTCTTGACCGTTCTTGGCAACCTTGACCCGATAGCCCTCGGCTATCAACTCTCGCTTGAGAAACTCCCTTACATGGCGATTTCGGTCGGCTATTAGGAGTGTGAATTTCTTAGCCACCAGTCCTCCTCAACACGCATGGGCTTTCAGATCCGGAAACAGTCTTTCCATCCAGGCGGGAAAACACAGGTTTAAGAATGCTGAGCATTTTGTTCAATCGAATTTCTGGAAAATCTCCCTTTTGTCTTCCAGATGATCAACAATATAAGTGACAATGAAGTCTCCCCTGAACTCATTTTTGAGTTGCTGGAGTTTTGAACGGTCGATAGCGTAACTTCGGATATAAACCTTGCGATACCCTTCCGGCACTCCTTCATAGGAACTCAAAATACTCACTATACGGCCTTCGTATTTCCGGATAATATCGGCTACTTGCTTGATGGAACCCGGCCGATCCTCTAATTGAAAGGCAAACTGTATGCCCCTTTTTCCTATGCCGGTCATGGAAATCAATGCCCTGAACAGGTCCGTTTGCGTGATGATACCTACTACGCCTCCTTTATCACCGACCACCGGCACCCCTGATATCTTATTGTTCAAAAGGACTTCCGCCGTCTCTTCCAGCGTATGATCGAAACGGACTGTAATGGGATTCTTGTTCATGATATCCATCACCTTGATCCTAATCATCAAATAGGTAAGTTCATGGATCTCCAGTGTGGTGGCATCTGAGGCGGAAGCCCTTTTTATGTCCCGGTCCGTAATAACTCCCACCAGTTCACCCTCTTCCAAAACCGGGAGCATTCGAATCTTGTTTTCTTTCATCAACTTCATGGCATCATGCATGGAGTCATTAACGTCCACAGAGACGACATCTTTGCTCATCCAATTTTTTACTAACATGGTCACACCTCCCTTTGCTTAATGGTGCAAATCCGGCCTATCTTCACTACAAGCCTCACCCACCTGTTTTTCCGCAACTTGTTTACGATACTCTCCGGCCCTGATCAAACCTTCTACCTCAAAACAGGACCTCGCCAATTTAATAGTGTTTTCGTCAAGCTCAATATCAGTCCATCCTAAACTGCACATCCTTTTGTTAATCTCATCAAGTGTTATATGCGCATCAAACGACATACTGTTCGCCAGGCTTCCAATAAAGGAAGAAATATCCTCAAGTTTGACTCCTTTTTCGGCCAATCTATTGATTAAGGCCTTCATAAATGGGTTCAACTTATATCCTCACTCATCTGAATTTTTCTGCTTTGACAGCAGTCATGCACAGTCTATAGAGCAACCCGTGTGCCAAGTTGAAAAATAAAAGATAAATATGGCAAAGATGTTTGAAATAACGGGGATTATTATAATAGGCAATACTTTGGGGCTGGCAATTTTAGGGGCGTGACATGTCGGGTTTTTTTACAAATTGTAAAAAATGAACAACTCAAATATCTAACCTTTCTTGACCGAAGTCTCCAGCTTGAGCTTATACTTTTCTATCTTCGAGTGGAGGGTAGGCCTCGAGAGGCCGAGAAGTTTTGCCGCGCGAGAGCGGTTTCCCCCGGTGATGTTTAGGGCTTCGCCGATCGTCATGCTCGCGAAACGGTCAATACATGAATCAAACATATTCTCGGTATTATCATGGGACAGCAATTGACGTATCCAGTTACGCACCGCCTCGTCACCGGCTTCGCTTCCGGTCCCTTTAGTAGGCACCTTGCCGCTTATCGCCTGAGATATATCCTCAGTTGACACAGGGGCCCCGCGGTTGAATATCAATGCCTTTTGAATGGTATTTTCCAGCTCGCGAACGTTGCCGGGCCAAGGATAGTTTTTGAGCATATTCACTGCTTCTTCGCTGAGTCCGGGATTATTGATATCCATATGAGAAGAGTATCTTGAAAGGAAATATTCACTGAGAAGGGGAATATCATCCGGTTTTTCGCAGAGGGGGGGAAGCCATATGGTAACTACTTTGAGCCGATAATAAAGGTCCTCGCGAAATCGCCCTTGGGCAAGTGCCTCTTCCAGGTTCCGGTTCGTAGCTGCGATAATTCGGACATCTACAGGAATGGTTTCCCGACCCCCTAATCTTTCGATTGTCCTTCCCTGTAGCAACCTCAATATCTTGGCCTGGATGGCACCCGGCATATCTCCGATTTCATCGAGAAGAACCGTACCACCATCGGCCTGCTCTATCTTCCCTACGCGACGTCGGGAGGCCCCTGTAAAGGCTCCTTTTTCAAAGCCGAACAGTTCGCTTTCAAGTAAATTTTCCGGGATGGCCACACAGTTTATCACAAGAAACGGCTTTTCCGCCCTGAGGCTGTGCTGATAAATCGCCCTTGCTACCAGTTCTTTACCGGTGCCCGACTCACCCCTAATGAGAACAGTGGCATCGGTGGGAGATACTCTGCCGATCGCCTTGTATACATCCTGCATGGGCTTGCTCCGCCCTACTATGGCCTCCCGAGACGTCTTGTCCGGGATGGTATTCATTTCTACCGGCGTTCTCATGAAGCGGCCGGCCTCTAAGGCCTTTTCGATCACAACCAACATATCCGGCACATCAAAAGGTTTGAGTATATAGTCGAATGCCCCGATTTTCGTGGCCTCAATGGCCGTTTCCGTGGTGCCGTATGCGGTCATAATGATAACAGGCAGCTTGCGCTCAATCTCTTGTATGGCCTGAAAGGTCTCAAACCCGCTCATGCCCGGTAGGCGCATGTCCAAAATAACCAGATCCAGTGCCTTGTTGCGGACAATGTCAAGGCCGTTTTCTCCTGAAAAAGCAGTCTCTACGGTATAGCCTTCCTCGACCAGAAGTTTGTTGAAACTTTTTCGCAACTGTTCGTCGTCATCAATGATCAAAATGGTACTCATGGGTTCCCTACCTTAATCGGAAGGGTTATGACAAAGGTACAACCCTTTCCTTCTTCAGATATAAGATCCAACCAACCCCCGTGCTCATCCACAATTCGGGCGGCAATGCTCAAACCCAGACCTGTCCCTTCCTCTTTGGTGCTGAAAAATGGTTGCAGGACCTTTGATTGAATCGACTCTTTTATCCCCGGGCCATTGTCTGACAGCCGGATCACAACCACACGCCCTAATGGCTCTGCGAAACTTTCTTCCTCACGGATGACAATCAGTCCATTACTTTCCATCGCCTCACAGGCATTCATAACAATATTAACCAGCATTTCCTTAAATTGCTCGGGATCAGCCTCTATCTCCGGCAGAGCTCTCCTGCGGTCAATTTTTACTTCGACATTATAAGACTTAAGGCGGTGCTGCAACAATTGTATGACCATATCCACCACATCTGAAGGACTTATGCGCTGCATCTTGAGCTTTGGTGGCCGGGAAAACTCAAGGAAATTTCCGACAATGGCGTCCACGTGACGAATCTCATCCGAGATCACTTCAAAATCATCTTTTTGTTCAGGGCTAAGATCGGGCATACGGCTCAAGGAAAAAAGACGCATCTTCACCGATGTGAGGGGGTTACGGATACTGTGGGCCATACCCGCGGCCAATTTCCCCACCAGCGCCATTTTTTCAGCCTGCAAAAGGGTCTCACGGCTTTTTTCAAGTTCAGAATGGGTGTGATCTACGTCTTTGATCAGACCATGAACACTTTTTCTGAGCGCCGTGACTTCGTCCCGGGATTTCCGCCCGCTGCCGACTCGATCGGTTTCCAAAGCCAAGTTACGAATCGGGCCCAAGATCTGTCTGACAAGTATAAAAGCCAGGAGGACGGCCAAAGAAAAAACGGTAAGGATGACCGTGCCTGCTATAATCCTGAGATTTCTGGCCTTTGAATGGCTTTTTTTCCGAGCCAGTTTGATGCTTTCTGAATGAATCTCTTTATACCTATCACAAAGATCAAGAATTGTGAAAAAACGACTGCGTACTTGCCCATGAAGCCTGGCTCCGGCCTCACGCTCCCCGGATTTATAATATGAAATAACCTTGTCTTTAAAATCGGTATAACCGGCATATTCCATCTCAATCCTGTCAATAGTCTCCTTCTGCAAATCGGTTTCCACCAGGGAACGCGCCTCTTTGAGGCGTTCCCTGAAAATCTGACGGTGCTCACCCAATTGCTTCAACCAATCCGAATCACCGTCCAGTAAGTAATAGGAAACAAATCCCTTCTGGTTGACAAGGGCATTTTCCAATTCTTCAGCCACATGAAAGGCGGTCACGTTTCTATCGATGACATCCGCCAGGAGTCCTTCCATCCGGTAGGTGTACCATACCATAATCAGGCCGCCAATGAGGGTGGTCAACACAAGCGAAGCCAAAACTACATAAATACCGGCCCTGAGGCTGAATTTATCCCACATCCCCATCGCGCTCCTCAATCTTCAGGCAATTTTTCTAAATAAAAACATGATTTCATGAATCCTCGAATCCTTTTGAAATCACCAACTAATTTGGTGATGATCCAAAATAAGTATTTATCACCTCATGAGGGAATCGGCAACCGAAATCAAGGGCGTCACCATAACAACCATGAGCTAAAAAATTCATGGGTCCGGGATTCTCCTCTTGGGCTTGAAAAAGGACGACCAAAACTGTAACCTTAATGATCATTTCGCTTGGTGATAAATTGGTTAAAAGTGATAGGGAAGGCCCCTCAATGGACATGCCTTATAATAGGATTATCCTCGATAATATTTCAAAATTCTACTCACAGATACCAGATGATGCGGAAAAATCACTCGGGGCGGAAAGAAAGGGCGACAGCTTCTATTTCAGGGCCTTTGGTGAAGACTGTTGTCTGAGTCCCGGGATAATCAGCCTGTCCGGTAAAACTGCTTATGGACCAATAGGGATCTTGATTTCCCTTTACGCCGTCCATGCCAATCCCGAGCCCATGCAAATGGAGCCTTTTGGGTCATTCAAGGATTCTCCTGACAGCATGCCATACCAGGCGGCTTTTCGTGTGAACAGTGAAAATGTCCTCGTTCCTCACGTTCACTTGATAGAAAAAAAGCAGAACACAATTAAAAGGAGCTTTGACGGTCACGATGGTCTGCCGGGCCTTAAGGGTGATTTCTGTTTTATCCTCAAGCCGCTGCCAAAAATCGCCCTGTATTATATCTTTTATCGCGCGGATGAAGATTTTCCAGCATCTGTTACTTGTCTTCTTTCTGCCAATGCCTTATCTTTTATGCCGCTGGACGGACTGGCAGACGTTGCGGAGTACGTTTCGAGGGGAATCATCAAACTTGTCCGTGAGTCATCTTTGTGAAGTTGAAGATTGAGTCCAGCCTGAACAGGAGTGTCTATTGTGATTTGCCGCCAGGGCTGGTAATTGAATGTGGTCAATTATACTTATGATTGTCTCTGCCTACCAACCATACTTTGCCCCTTTCCCGGGGTTTTTTTTGAAGGCCCTTTGTTCGGATACTATTGTTCTTATGGATGGAGTTCAATTCCCGCAAGGCACGACATGGCTGACGAGAAACAGATTCAAGAACGACCGGGGAACCCTGTGGATGACTGTGCCGGTCCTCAAAAAAGGTTTGGGGCTTCAAAATATCAATGAAGTGAGGATATACCATGACGGGCGCTGGCAGAAAAAACATCTTGCCAGCTTGAAGACAGGTTACGCAAAAGCGCCATTTTTTGAAGAACACCTGCCTTTTCTGGAAGACATTTTCTCGGAAAAATTTGAAAAGCTGATTGATCTGAACATTATTATAATAAGGCATATAATGGAATGCTTGCGGATTTCCGCGAAAATACAGCTGCTCTCAGGACTCGATATTGAAGCAAGAGAACCGCAACTCTCTTTAGAGGTTTGCAGAAAGCTCGGCGCGTCCCATTTTCTGGCACAAAGTAGCGCCAAAAAGTATCTGGACAGGTCAGAGTTTAAAAAAAACAACATCGAGCTTGTATTTTTCAATCCTCGTCCACTGGTTTACCCCCAATTATGGGGACCTTTTGTCCCTAATCTCTCCGCCCTTGACCTCATTTTCAACTGCGGGCCCAAAGCACCTACCATCTTAAATCGGAGCCGGATGATTTGGCCGGGAAAATAATGATCAGACAAAAAGGGCCTTTGTGGAAAAATATCCTCTCGCAGAGCGTCACAACCATTGACGCCCTATCAGCGCTTTTTGAAACAGACGATAAAAAGCTCCAAAAAGTGATCGACCGTTATCCCATGCGTATCAACACTTACTATCTGAGCCTCATCAAGAAAAAAGATGACCCAATATACAAACAATGCATACCGGATACACGAGAGATCAAAGACAAAAAGGGCATGGAGGACCCGTTGAACGAAGAAGGGCTCTCCCCGGTTTCAGGACTGACCCACAGGTATCCTGACCGCGTTTTGTTTTTAATATCAGCCCAATGCGCCATGTACTGCAGGTTCTGTAACCGTAAAAGAAAAGTGGGGCATTCATCTATGGTGACAAAAGAAACCATAAAAGAGGGTATTTCTTACATTAAAGGCAATAAAAAGATAAGGGACGTCCTCCTTTCAGGTGGTGATCCGCTTCTCCTCGAAGACCGCACACTCTATTCAATCTTGACCGAATTGCGCGCCATAAGCCATGTGGAAATCATACGCATCGGAACCAGGGTCCCCTGCACCCTGCCACAAAGGATTACGCATCACCTTGTAAAAATCCTGAAGGAATTCCATCCCCTTTATATCCACACCCATTTCAACCACCCCGATGAAATCACACCGGAAGCATCCCTTGCCTGCGTGCGCTTGGCCGACGCGGGAATCCCCATGGGTTGCCAGAGCGTGCTCTTAAAGGGAGTCAATGATAATCTTACGACCATGAAAAACCTGATGCAAAAGCTTCTCAGAATCAGGGTGAGGCCGTACTATCTCTTTCAGGCCGACATGACAACAGGGACGTCACATTTCTGGACTCCAATCAATAGAGGCCTGGAAATTATTTCCGGCCTACAGGGACACACATCCGGTCTTTGCGTCCCTCATTATGCCGTAGATCTCCCGGGAGGAGGAGGCAAGGTGCCGCTGCTCCCCAAATATGTAATGGGCGAAAATAAAAAGGGCCTTGTAATAAAAAACTACCTGGGGCACAAATACCATTATCCACATTATGACCTATGAAAATTCGGTATCCAGTGAAACATTAAGAACTTTATCAGCCGGAGGGCCGGAATTGCCATTTG
>CAZIXY010000021.1:0-3737 GCA_964543315.1 uncultured Desulfobacteraceae bacterium
GATAACATTTCAATTCTTCGAGAAGTCGCGATAAAATAGCTAAGTTCGGAATTATCTTCCAGCGTTACTCCGAACCGAGCGCCCCAATATCTAAATCTGCAGGCCTTGGCGGTCTGGTAGCCGGCCCTGGGAGCAATTGCAGAACATAGTGGAGCGAAATACAGCCATTGAAAGGTGTAACAGGCTTTCGAAAAATCTGGTTATGGGCTTTATTTATTTGCTTTACACTGTTCTTGCTCTCCTCAAATTCCGGGTCGAGATCGACCTGGAATCCTGCTGAGCAGCTGATTATAGAGATTACTTCCCCTTTTCAGAGATTTATCCAACAGACCGTCAAAATCACAAAAAGATTCTGGTTGAACTATTTCAATTTGGTCGGTGTCCGTAACGAGAACTGGCGGTTGGAAAAAGAAATGGATGCTTTGAGGATAGAGAACAGCCGGTACCGTGAATTGCTGGCAAGCCAGGCTAGGCTTCAGGAACTCCTTAAGGTCAAGCATTCAATCAACCTGCCCGTTATTGCTGCTCAGGTGATAGGACTGGATCCTACCGGGTGGTTCAAGTCCATAATTATTGATAAGGGAAAGAGGGACGGTTTAAGGCCGAATTTGGCGGTCGTGAATGCCAGCGGTGTGGTGGGAAGGGTTGTTTCAGTCTCGCCCAATTATGCCAAGGCCCTATTGGTTATTGATCAAAACAGTGCAGTCGACTGCCTTGTGCAACGCTCTCGCGCAAGGGGGATAGTAAAAGGATTGTCTGCGGAGAGTTGCAAACTGGATTATGTTGTGAAGTCAAGCGATGTTAAGGCAGGGGACCTGATTATCACATCCGGTCTAGGAGGTGTTTTTCCAAAAGGGATATCAGTGGGCCGGGTTTCAAATATCAAAGGAATTTATGGTGGGCTTTTTAAAGATATAGAGATCAGGCCGGCTGTTGATTTTTCGAAATTAGAGGAAGTGCTTGTGATTCTGAGGGATTAGGAGAACAGGTCATCGAAAGATCAAAAAACAGGGAAACTGCATTTTATTTCTTTTTATGGTTTTTGGGGCTTTTTTTCGCCCTCACCAAGGGGAAGTTGATGAACCTGGCGGGCGCGGATGTTTTTGAGCTTGATCTGTTTGCCGTCATAATCGCCTATCTTTTCCTGTTTTATGGCCGGGTCCCCGCAGTGACGTTCGCATTTTGTCAAGGCCTTTTGATAGATCTTCTTTCGGGCGGCATACATGGTCTTTTCACCTTTATTTATTTGAGTATTTTTGGATGCATTTATCTGGGTTCAAGGCTGTTTAATCTCGAATATCCAAAAGGCCAGGTACTCCTCATCTCATCGGTGGTATTGTTAAAAAAGATCCTTTTACTATTGGTGCTTGGCACCTTTTCCCAAGAGGTTTTTTTCCCGAAGTTTTTCTTCTTGGCATCTGTGGTTTCAGCGATAAGCACCGGCATCGTCGCGCCTATTGTCTTTTATCTGTTTAATCGGGTGCGAAGCCTTTTTTTGAGATTGTCAATCTCGGGTCATAAGCAGCAAAAAGAGGGATAGCACGTTGAGAAGATCGGACTTTGATTCACATTCCATAGAGATTCTTAATAGACAGCTCAAAAAGACGACATTGATAATCCTGGTGGTTTTCGGAGTTTTGATCCTTAGGCTATGGTTCCTCCAGATTGTAAACGGGTCCACATACAGGACCAAATCTGAAAACAATCGGATTAGTCTAAGGACTATTGCACCGTTCCGGGGCATCATATTTGATCGAAATGGCGAGATGCTGGTGGGAAATCGTCCGTCTTATGATCTTTATGTTATTCCGGAAGGAGTCCAGGATCAAAAGCGTCTTTCAGGGAGTTTGAAACGGCTGATAGGCCTTGAAACGCATGTGATAGAGCAAAAAATCAACAGGAAATCCCGCAGATACCCTTTTCGGCCGATCTGTCTCAAAAGGGACATCTCCCGAAACGAATTGGCCGTGATCGAGACCCACCGGTTTAATCTACCGGGCATCATGATCAAAATCAAACCGCACCGACATTATATTCAGGGAAAACTTGCCGCTCATCTCCTTGGTTACTTAGGAGAAATCAATGAAGTGCAGTTAAAAAGCGGACGATACCCGGGTAGTAAACCGGGGGATCTTATTGGAAAGACCGGTGTGGAGTTGAAATGGCAACCCTTTTTAAATGGAATGCGCGGCGGTGAACAGGTGGAGGTAGACGCGGCGGGGCGAAAGATACGATCCATTTCACGGAGGCTTCCTATTCCAGGCGGGAATATCTATTTGACATTAGACAAAGATCTGCAGGCCCTGGCGGAAAAATGTTTGATAGATAAAAAAGGAGCTATTGTGGCCCTCGACCCGAATAACGGGGAGGTTCTTGCCATGGCCAGCAGCCCCTGTTTTGATCCCAATCTTTTTGTTGGAGGAATAGAAAGGGCTACTTGGGAGAAAATTGTTTCCTCAAAGGATTTTCCTTTGCAGAATAGGGCTTTAAGCGGCCAATATCCACCCGGATCGATATTTAAGATTGTCGTTGCCCTGGCTGGGCTCGAGGAAGGTCTTATTGATCCTGAGGAGGAGTTGTTCTGCAACGGCACATATTCCTTGGGAGACCGTACATATCGATGCTGGCAAAAGCACGGGCACGGGATGGTTAATCTGCGCAGGGCACTGGTAGAATCATGTGATGTATATTTTTACAAAATGGGGAAAAGGCTCGGGGTCGATAAGATTGCTCGTTATGCAAGGAGACTCGGACTTGGAAAGGTGACCGGCTTCCCAGTGGGCCAGGAGAAGGAAGGCCTGATACCAAACAGCAAATGGAAGTTAAAGAGATTTGGTGTTCCCTGGCAGTTAGGAGAGACAATTTCCATGTCTATCGGGCAGAGCTTTGTTCTGGTTACTCCGATCCAGATGGCGTCTATGATTGCAGCCGTTTTCAACGGGGGTGTCCTATTCAAGCCCCAGGTAACAAAACGGGTCGGTAAGGCTGGAGGTGATAAAGAGCGTGATTTCGAGCCCAAGATGATCGGAAGGGTTGGGTTTAAGAAAGAGCATCTGGATTTTGTCAAAAGTGCACTTATCGGCGTGGTGAACGATACGCGTGGCACCGGTTGGAGGGCAAAGCTGAAAAATATTGACGTCGCCGGAAAGACAGGAACCGCGCAGGTCATTACCCTTGAAAAGGACGAAGAAAAGAAGGTTAAGGCTGATGAAATCCCTTCAAGGTTCAGGGATCATGCCTGGTTCGTCGCTGTTGCTCCTGCTGAAAAGCCCCGGATTGCGCTTGCAATAATAATCGAGCATGGCGGACACGGAGGGAAGGTAGCCGCACCTATAGGGAAAAAAATGATAATGTCCTATCTGCGAAAAGGCTCACAGGTTTTCGCTTACCGTTCACAGAACAATTAGATAATACCCCCGGCCTGTCTTTTTTGGATAGGGGGGTTTAGAGGGAAAAGATGTTTGATCGGAGATTGATCCAGAATTTTGATTGGATTTTACTCTTACTGCTTTTGGTCCTGGCTGCCATCAGCATTCTCAACCTGTACAGCGCCACGTATGCAATCCGAAATGCGGGAGGATCCCAGGTTTTCATGAAACAGATCTATTGGTTCTTGATCGGTTTTGCTACATTTTTTCTGATGACCACTTATAATTACTTAGTTTTGGAGAGGTTCGCTTATCCGGTATATTTTATCTCTATAGCCCTTTTGGTTTTGGTGTTGCTCGTGGGAAAGG
>CAZIXY010000021.1:3747-20361 GCA_964543315.1 uncultured Desulfobacteraceae bacterium
CATCGGGTTCCCAGAGATGGTTGAATCTTGGCCTCATTTCCTTCCAGCCGTCTGAAATGGCCAAAATATCCGTTTTGCTGGTACTAGCCAAATTTTTCAGCAAGAAAGGCGGGTATAGGGAGTATCGTTTGAGGGATCTTTGGCAACCATTTTTAATAATAATGATACCGTTTGTTTTGATATTAAGGGAGCCTGATCTCGGGACAGCCCTCCTTCTGATGGTCGTATCTTTTTCCGTGATTCTGTTTGTGAAAGTGCATTGGAGATCCCTGGTAATTTTGGTAGTGTCAGCCTTATGTGTGGCTCCTTTTATATGGCTTGAACTAAAAGATTATCAGCGCCTGCGTATCCTATCGTTTTTGAGGCCGGATATGGACCCTCTCGGATCGGGATATCACATCAACCAGTCCAAGATTGCCATAGGTTCCGGTTTGTTTTGGGGTAAGGGCTATTTAAAAGGGACACAGACTCGATTGCATTTTTTACCTGAGCAGCATACGGATTTTGCCTTCTCAGTGTTGGGTGAGGAATGGGGATTCATAGGCTCCGTGCTGCTTTTGCTTCTTTATCTTTTTCTAATTCTGTGGGGCCTCAATATTGCAAAGAATTCGAAAGATAAATTCGGGTCCATCTTGGCGATTTGTATTGTTGCTGCCATTTTCTGGGAAGTTGTCGTTAATGTGGGAATGGTGACCGGTCTGCTGCCTGTAGTGGGGATCCCTCTCGTACTTTTCAGCTATGGTGGGTCAGCCCTCGTATCGGCTATGGCCGCTTTGGGACTCCTTATGAATATCAGCATGCGGCGTTTTATGTTTCAGTAAGTATCGTCCCGAACTTGAAATAGTTTATTGAATTTACGAAAACATATCCTTTGGGAGTGTATTCTTTACTATAAGTTACAGCCCCAGCTCATCTGATATTTCCTGCATAGCTTTAAGGCAAATACCTGCAAACTCGTCAATGTCCATTCCCAGTTTTTCACACTCCATAATAATGTCCCGGTTAACACTGGCGGCGAAAGATTTTTCCTTCATTCTTTTTTTTATGGATTTGGGCTTGACGCTTTTAATTTTTTTGTCCGGGTATACGAGCGTGGTGGCGATTATCAATCCCGTTATGGTTTCACCGGCTGCCAGTGCAAAATGAAATTTTTCTGTGCGTTTTTCTCCGTGGGCGTTTTCATTGTGGAGCATTATGGCTTGGATAATGTCCTCGTCCAGACCCTTAATCCTGAGGATCTTTTCAGCTTCGAGGGTGTGCCTGGATAGGTCCCCATGGACCAGTTCCGTATCGATGTCATGAAGCAGACCCGCCAATCCCCATTTTTCCCTGTCCTCTCCCAATTTTTCGGCTAATGCTTTCATGACAGCCTCTGATGCAAGGCAGTGTTTTATCATATTCTGGTTTTGAATATGATCCTTCAGCAACGCGAGTGCTTCCTCTCTATTCATACCGTAGGACATTGTACCTCCATTCCGCCCATTCGGCGCCATATCCGGACGGACATGGTTTAGAATGGGGACGCAATTGATTTCGGCTACTCGTAAAGATAAAGATTGTATTCGGTTTTTGTACCCAAGAGCGCGTCAATTTTTTTTTGTATTTTGGACCTCTCTACACTGGAGGCCCATGCCTTCCAGTTATCCACCGACTGCCATGTGCTTATGACCAGGTATTCCTCAGGCCTGTCAACATTTCTCAAAGTCTCACCGGAAATGTAACCGGGTTGTGCCGTAGCCAGGGCTCTCAACTGAATAAGTAGAGGCCGCAAATCTTTCTCTTTTTCTTTGGATACAGTTCTATTTATTATGATTTTTACAGCCATATCCATGCCTCCTTACTGATAATAAAGTTTCATAAGCCGTATTTTTTACCGGG
Source organism: uncultured Desulfobacteraceae bacterium (assembly GCA_964543315.1). Taxonomy (GTDB): domain Bacteria; phylum Desulfobacterota; class DSM-4660; order Desulfatiglandales; family Desulfatiglandaceae; genus JAFDHL01. Next base: position 5,626 of record CAZIXY010000021.1, read on the forward strand.
CCCCGATAGGATTTTGGACGAATGACAGAAGGGCCATGGCGTTCAATTTTATCTTAATGGAGTCAAAGACCCACTAAGAAATCCCCGGCGAGCAAGTCTCAAAGGTCATGCTAACCGCCCAATTGGTACATGTCGATAGCTCCTCAATGGATTCTTTTTACTCAATAGTGATTATATTATATCACAAAAGCCTCCGGTCAAAAAGTTCAAAATCGGATAATTGATTTTAAGAAATTTACTTATAAAAATTGCCAGGACCGAATTACATTCCTATAATGGCTGGGTTTTAAGTATCGGCCTGGGGAGAACTGTGATCAATTCCTAAATGAGAAAGGTATTCCTAATGGCTTATAGTATCCTGAATGAGGAGCATATCAGAGACCTTAAATTGATAGTTGGAGAACGGCTTTCAACGGGTGAGTCAAATCTGGAACTTCACGCAAAGGACCAATCTCAGCACCCAAGGACGAGACCGGAGGCGGTCCTATGGCCCTGTGACAGGGACGAGGTTTCAAAGATATTGAAATATGCCAATGAGAAAGAACTGCCCATAACGGGTTGGGGTTCGGGGACAAGCCTGGAGGGAAATCCGATCCCTGTGAGCAAGGGACTTGTTCTTGATTTTTCTCAAATGAACCGGATCCTGGATATTCGAGAACGGGATTTCCAGGCCGATGTGGAGCCGGGTGTGGTTTATCATGATTTGAATGATAAACTCAGGTTAAAGGGCCTTTTTTTCCCGCCCGATCCGGGTACCGGGGCCACTATTGGAGGTATGATCGCCAATAACGCGAGCGGAACACGAACTGTGCGTTACGGATCTACCAGGGCGAATATCCTTCGATTGACCGTGGTTTTGGCTGGCGGAGAAATCATCCAGATCGGGAGCCGGGCTTCAAAAAGTTCTTCGGGATACGATTTGATTAATCTTTTTGTCGGATCTGAGGGAACACTCGGGATAGTGGTGGAAGCAACCGTTCGATTGAGAGGCGTGTCTGAAGAATTTTCCGCGGCCATTGCGACATTCAACAGTGTGAAAACGGCCGGAAAAGCTGTTTTTGAAATCATGCGATCCGGCCTGGAACCTGCTTCCGTTGAGCTTCTGGCTCCCGAGTGTATCGCGCTTATAAACAAAGAAAAAAATTTTGGCCTGAGCGTTTCCCCCACTCTTTTTATGGAGTTCCATGGTACTGCCATGAAGCAATTGGAAGATACCATGAAGATGGCCCATGATATTTGCCTGAGTATTCAATGCCGTGACTTCAGGGCGGGGATCGAAAAGAGGGATCGGGAGGATTTTTTTAAAGCCCGTCATGAGCTTGCTGAAATGATAATGAGGAACCATCCGGGCCGTTCTCATATCGGCATTGATGTTGCTGTCCCCGTTTCAGCTTATCCCGAAATCATATCCATGGCCAGGGATGAATCAAAATGTGCGGACATTCCGGGATATACGTTCGGCCATGCTGGTGACGGTAACGTGCATCTTGTGTTCATGGGAAAGACAGGGGACGAAAAGGAGTGGGGTATTATTGATGAAATAAATGAACGTGTTGTGGAAAAGGCATTGACACTGGGAGGAACGGCCACGGGGGAACACGGTGTGGGTATAGGGAAGAGGAAGTTCATGGAAGCGGAGCACGGGATCAGCCTGAAATGGATGAAACAAATCAAAGACCTGTTTGATCCAAAGGGGGTACTGAACCCCGGCAAAATATTTCCATAAAAGTAAGATTCTGAGCTGGATCCCCATCACCAGGCTCTATCAAACCCGCCTGGCGCAGGTTTTAATAACAGATGATGTGGGGGCATGGGGGTCTCTTTTCAAAATCCGCATATACTTACCTTTTTTGTGGAACGGCAGTGAAGCCTTACAACTCTGATTGGGACAGCCCCTGAAGGGACCCTTTGTCGTGGCGATGGCCTTTACTGCCTGTCCGCCGCCCGCATATTTGCGGGTCTGGGGGCGTTCGACAATCTCAGAAGAATTTTTGATGCGACTTTTGAAAAGAGACCCCCATACCCCTGTAACCAATATACTGAACTCATTGATTTTGACTTGATCCAGTCAGCCCGGTCTTCTTATGGGGCAGTGGTTTTCACCACTAAGAAGTCGTGAAAAGAACAGGAGGCGTTTTTTCAATTATGTGCCTACCAGAGCAAGCACCTTGTCCACAAGTTTCTGGATGCCTTCGGCCACGTCCTTGATGCCAGGGCCGAGCATGTAAGCGGGCGTTGTCACGATCTTGTTTTTGTCGTCAAAATGGATCATATCAACCGCGCAGGTCATGTGCTGGCCTCCCATTGCTTCAATGGCCGATGCTGTAGCCTCATCATTGCCTATCGTCACCACGGGATTTTTAGGTGCGAGAGCCTTTGTCAGGGTGGCCGGGGCAATACAGATGGCGCCCACAGGCTTTTCGGCCTCTACCATTTCAGAGAGCAGCCTCTTAACATCAGGTTGTACCGTGGCGTCAGGTCCTTTAACGGCAAAATCACTCAGATTTTTGGCCGCCCCAAATCCTCCCGGGATGATAAGGCCGTCGAGATCCACGGCATTCATATCTTTGATATCCTTAATTTCGCCCCGAGCGATGCGGGCGGATTCCACAAGAACATTCCTCTTTTCATCCATGACCTCCTGGGTTATGTGATTGACCACATGGTACTGGTCAATATTAGGCGCCATGCAGATAATTTCAGCGCCGCCCCTGTCTAAGGCCAGAAGGGTTAACACGGCCTCGTGGATTTCAGTCCCGTCATAAACACCGCAACCCGAAAGCAACACACCAATCTTAGACATATTTCTCTCCTTTGTTATTTCAAAAGTTAAGTACGATTCGGAAATACCGGCAAATGAGTTTAAACAGATTGTTCGCTCAAACTGACCATACCTTAGCAAAGGGATTTGCCCAAATCAAGCCCAAGGCATTGGCAGTGGGATATCCTTGATAGGGAATTTCGTCTCATGACGAGAGAAAGGATCTGAGGGAGACGGAAAGAAATGTCTGTGGAATGCTGTTTTGCTTGCAATATATATTATGCAAAAAATCAAATGGTTATGGCTGGTTTTATCATGAGTCCGGTCGCATGATAGCTTTTACTTGCATGTATATATGGCCTGTGATAAAAAGTCTAATGTTCGTTAGGATGCGAACGGGGTATACAATTTATGCCTGTCCAAAACAACCACATTTTTGTTCGGACCACCGCAAAGACTGATATTATTGATATAACGCCTGAGATTTCAAGAGAGGTGAAAGAATCCTCCGTCGTGAACGGAACTGTTACCGTTTTTATTCCAGGATCAACAGGGGCGGTTACAACTATTGAGTTTGAAAGCGGTGTGATCAATGACCTGAAAAAGGCCATTGACAGGATGGCTCCGGAAGACATTTATTATGAGCACAACGAGAGGTGGGGTGACGGGAACGGCTATTCGCATGTGCGTGCCGCCATGATAGGACCGTCTCTTCATATTCCCATTGTGGAGGGCAAGATGACCCTGGGGACTTGGCAGCAGATTGTTTTGCTTGACTTTGACAACAGATCTCGCAAGCGTCGGATTATTGTCCAGATTACATAGGTTCCAGCCGTAGGTTTTGAGAAAAGCGGCGGCTGAATTTTATTAAAGGGAATTTATTGGAAGAACACGTTTCCAAAAATGTGTCGGATGCGATTGAAAAATTGGTTTTTCCAGACCATGATTTGGTGCGAAACCTGTGCGGGGAACACAATGCCCATCTTCGTTTAATAGAAGAGAAAACAGGGGTTACAATAAATGTAAGGGGAAACGGTTTATCGCTTAAAGGCGGGGATTGGGAGGTCGGACTTGCCGGAAAGATCCTGAATCAGCTTTATGAACTCTTAAAGGCCAGCTATCCGATTTATTTGAATGATGTGGACTATGCCATAAGGATCCTGAGCGGTGACCCATCGGTAGATCTTAAGAGGATATTCAAGGATGAAGTCTATATTTCTTCCAAGAAAAAGATTATAACGCCTAAAACTATTAATCAGAAACACTATATCGACAGCATCAGAAGGTTTGACATTGTATTTGGTATCGGGCCGGCAGGGACCGGAAAGACGTATCTCGCTATGGCCATGGCTGTAGCTTCTTTGGCGAAAAAGGAGGTTAACCGGATAGTCCTTGCAAGACCGGCGATTGAGGCGGGAGAACATTTGGGATTTTTGCCCGGCGATCTTTATGAAAAGGTGAATCCGTATCTCAGGCCTCTGTATGATGCGCTCCATGATATGATGGATTTTGATAATGCGTCACGCCTGCTTCAGCGGGGCGTGATTGAAGTGGCCCCCATAGCTTTTATGAGGGGCAGGACTTTGAATGATTCTTTTGTGATTTTAGATGAAGCACAGAATGCGACTTCCGAACAGATGAAGATGTTTCTAACGCGTCTTGGTTTTAGCTCAAAAACGGTTATCACAGGGGACGTGACCCAAACGGATCTTCCAAATGGCAAGGTTTCCGGGTTGATCCAGGCCAAGGAAATTCTGCAAGGAATTAGAGGGATTCAATTTGTTTATTTTTCGAGAGAGGATGTTATCAGACACCCGTTAGTTCAAGAGATAATTGATGCCTATGAAAGTTTGGAGAACAAAAAACAGTAAGCCCTAATGTAAAATGGAAATTGACTGAAGTTTTTAGGAAAAAGTTTACCCATGAATAAGTTCGATAATACGAAGTCGTTCAGAAAAACCAAACCGAACAGGAATCGGGAAAGGGACACGCCTCCCGGAGCCAAGAAGAGTATTTGGAGGATTGGTTTCTGGTTAAGACCTGAGGCAAAACGGTGGTACATACTGTTTGGCTTGTGCGTGATCATCTCTGTCCTCCTTTTCCCCAATATTTTGAATCGTCCGAAAAAATATAAACTTGGTGACGTTGCAGAAAGGGATATTAAAGCATCGCGGGAATTTCTTGTTGAAGACGATGAATTGACCGAGAAGAACAGGCAGGAAGCTTTCAAGAGTGTGCTTCCCGTGTATGATTTCGACCCGACAGCCACAAATCTTTTTATCAGGATACGGGAGGCGTTCGACCAGGGCAGAGAATATTTAGCCGACGTCCTTTCTGTTACTGACGACCTGGAAAAGCCTGAATCGGATGCCGTCAATGCCCCGGCTAAAAATATTGATGCTATAAAAAGCATTTTTTTTGAGATTCTTGACATCCCCACAGACGATAACCTTTTTGCGATAATCGTTAAAAATGGTTTCCCCTCCGAATCGGCGGAATTCACTATCAGCCTCATCAAAAGGGTCCTTGCAAACGGTGTTGTTAGCAACAAAAAGATGCTCATGAGTCACAGTGGGAAGGGGATTATACTTCATGATATTCACACGGCAAAGGAGGTCAGGCTGAAGGATCCGGATCGTTTTTATGATCTGAGTGTTGCTACGGATTTGATAAAGGAACGAAGCAAGGATTCGAACATTTCAGGGATATCTGAAGAACTGGCGGGAGCCTCAATAAAACTTGCCATAATGCTGATCAGGCCGAATCTCACTTTTAATAAAAGGGAAACGGAGTTGAGGAAAGACCTCGCGTGGAACTCGGTCAAGCCCTTTTATTTCAAAGTCAAAAAAGGTGAAATGCTTGTAAGAGAAGGCGAAAGGATTACCCCCGAGCACCTCCTCAAGCTCTCAGAGCAGTATAAAATGCTTGAACGTGAAGAAATATTGGGGCGTGCTCCTGCTATGGCCGTTTTAATAGGATTTCTTATCTTTGCCATGTACCTCGCAGGCTTGATGACAGGTCGATCTACCATGGCCGAAACAAGAGATTTTCTATTCAACGCTGCGACACTCCTGGTGATTTTTTTGGTAGTTATGGCGTCAAATTTTGTTTCCGAGGAAATCGCACGTGGTTTTCATTTTTTCGCTCCCAGGGCCCTTCTATTTGCCGTGCCGGTGGCAAGCGGGGCTATGCTTATCTCCGTATTTCAGGGCATAAGTGTTGCTGCCAGTTTTTCTCTTATCGCTTCCGTCCTGGCTTCACTGGTTGTCGGAGGTCAGGTGGAGTTTTTCATCTATTTTTTCATCAGTTCTCTCGTGGCGGCATACGGTGTAGAAAACTGCCGGGAGAGGGGCATCTTTATCAAGACCGGATTGAAGGTGGGAGTGTGCAATATCGTTCTGGCTCTTTCCATAGAGGCGCTATCAGGTTCTTTCAACTCGATTGAGGCTCTGATCGCCTTTGCATCAGCCTTTATCGGAGGCATACTCGTCGGAGTTATTGCTACCGGCATTCTTCCTTTGATAGAGATGTCCTTTGGCTATACCACGGACATTAAACTCCTCGAGCTGGCCAACCTTGACCAACCTCTGCTGAGGGAGCTCATGGTTCAGGCCCCGGGAACCCATCATCACAGCGTTATTGTGAGCAATATGGTGGAAGCCAGCGCGCAGGCTGTGGATGCGAACCCTCTTCTGGCAAAAGTGGCCGCATACTATCACGACATAGGGAAGATTAAGAAACCTCTTTACTTTATCGAGAACCAGGCGAACTGTGGAAACAGGCATGAAAAGTTGGCTCCCTCCATGAGCAGCCTGATCTTGATATCCCATATCAAGGACGGTGTTGAACTGGCCGAGAAACATAAACTCGGCAGAGAAATCATCGATATTATTCGACAGCATCACGGAACAAGCCTGATCACATTTTTTTATGAAAAGGCAAAGGAGCAGGGGGAGAAAAAGGGAGGGAAAACCCACCGGGTCAAAAAAGAAGATTTCCGCTATCCAGGTCCCAAACCTCAGACCAAGGAAGCCGCTCTTGTTTTGCTTGCCGATATGGTGGAGGCCGCTTCGAGAACGCTTGTGGATCCGACGGCCGCTCGCATTCAGGGAATGGTTCAGAACATAATAAACAAAGTCTTCTCTGACGGGCAGCTTACTGAGTGTGAACTTACATTAAAGGATTTTCATGAGATTGCGAAGAGTTTTAATAAGACACTGAGTGGTATTTTTCATCACCGTCTTGAATATCCCGAGCCGGTAATAAAAACCGCACCAGCCAAAATGGTGGGAAATGGAAATAATGATCAACTCTCAGCGAGAGATTCCTGGGCTGAAAATTCAGAAGATAAAGCGCAAGCTGGAGAAAGTCTTAAGAGACTTGGCTTGTCATAACAAAGAACTCAGTGTCCTATTCACTGACGACAAACAGATTGCCGAATTAAACAACCGCTTTTTGCAGAGGAAGGGACCCACAAATGTGCTGGCCTTTCCCATGGCGGGAGGGCCGGCGCCGCGTTTAGAATCGGTTATGTTGGGGGATGTGGCTATTTCCATAGATACGGCATTGAGGGAATCAGAGGAATTGGGTGAAACCCTGGAATATACGATAGATCGATTACTCATACATGGTGTCCTACACCTTTTGGGCTATGATCATGAAAAATCGTCTGAGCAGGCGGAAAGAATGGCTTTGGAGGAAGAAAGATTGATGGCTGTGATGAGGGAGGTTTGATATATGGCACGCTTAGCGGTAAATGTGGACCATGTGGCAACAGTTCGGCAGGCAAGAGGAATCGATGAGCCGGATCCGGTATTGGCCGCTGGACTTGCGGAACTGTCCGGCGCGGATGGTATTATCTGTCACTTGAGAGAGGACAGGCGCCACATTAACGACAGGGACCTTAGGCTTTTGCGCAAGACTGTAAAGACGCGGCTCAATATGGAAATGGCCGCCGTTGACGAAGTTATTGAGATAGCCCTTGAGATTAAGCCCGATCTTGTCACCTTAGTCCCTGAAAAAAGAGAGGAGTTGACAACAGAAGGGGGCCTTGATGTCAAATCCCAACCTGACCACTACGGAGGTGTCGTTCAACGACTTTCGGAAGCCGGTATTTTGGTCAGTTTTTTTGTTGATCCTGATCCGGAACAGATCAGGATTTCCCACAAGTGCGGTGCACATATCGTGGAGATACATACCGGGCACTATTCGGAAGCTCGAACCGAATCGGAGGCTGTTGAACAATTTGAGCGTATTGTGGCCGCAACGGAATCGGCAGCGGATTTGAATCTGGGAATTAGTGCCGGGCATGGGCTTAACTATAATAATATTAAACGGTTTAAAGACCTGCCTCAAATTGAAGAATACAGCATTGGGCACAGTATCATTGCAAGAGCGGTTCTGGTCGGTTTCGAGAGGGCGGTTCGGGAAATGATCGAACTGGTGAAAAATTATTAAAAATGATTTTTGGAATCGGAGTAGATCTGGTCCGCGTTAGCCGGATTGAAGCCATAATAGAGAGATGGCGGAATAGATTTATTCACAGGGTGTTTACTCATCATGAAGCCGATACGTGCACCCGGAGGCCTTCTCCTGCCTCTTTCTTTGCCTTGAGGTTCGCCGCAAAGGAGGCCTTTTCCAAGGCCCTTGGCCTGGGCATGAGAAAAGGCGTCAAATGGAGTGAAATTGAGGTCTTTAACTACCAGGGCGGCAGACCCGGCATAAGACTTTATGGGACATGTGCTGATATTTGTCGCGAAAAGGGTATATCCAATGTTCATCTCAGTCTTTCCGACGAGGGCGACTATGCCGTGGCTGTGGTAGTCCTTGAGGGGGATAACGGGATGGAAAAAGGAGTTGAGGCCGTATGCTGAATGCCAGTGATATTATGACCACCGACGTCATAACCGTCCAGAAGGACACGAGCCTGAAGGCCCTCGCCAAGTTATTGTACGAAAACCACATAAACGGAGTGCCGGTAGTTGATGCCGACGGTCTGCTCATAGGGATAATCTGTGAGAGCGATCTGATCCGGAAAGACAAGAAGCTCCATATTCCTACGGTCGTGGCTCTATTCGACTGGGTTCTCTACCTTGAGAGGCCCAAGAAAATTGAAAAGGAGATACAGAGGATCAATGCCACCACTGTGGAGGATCTCTACACAAAAAAGGTGGTTACCGTAGATGAAAAGGTACCGATCGATGAAATCGCCACTCTCATGGAGCAGAAGAAGATATCAACAATCCCGGTTATGGATGGAAATCGTCTGGTGGGCATTATCGGTAAGACGGATTTATTGAGAACCCTTATACATTGAATGAAGGGGATGCGTGTATAAAAGCGTTCAACTCTCAAGATGAGGTTTTTACCCGAATACTTGAAGGCCGGTTGAGATCCGGGGCTGACGAATGACGGATGAAAAGTATGCTGAAAGAGTTGAACACTAAAAGCCGATGGCCGAACGGGTGCTGATATACAATACGGTTTCTGATCGGGAGACGATTAAACTGGGCCAAAAATTGGGCTCCGTTTTGAGTAAAGGCGATGTGATTGCTCTGGTAGGAGAACTCGGGAGTGGAAAGACCTGTTTTGCCAAGGGAATAGCTTTAGGCATCGGGGTGTCTCCAGAAAGTGTTATTACCAGTCCGTCTTTTTCATTGCTCAATGAGTATGAAGGCCGGTATACATTTTTTCATATGGACGCTTATCGACTGGAAAACCTTTCTGATTTCCTTTCCACCGGACTCGATGAATACTTCTATCAAGATGGTGTTGTGGCCTTGGAGTGGGCTGATCGATGGCCGGCCATTCTACCGGATTGGAGTGTGCAGGTTGAATTTGTGATAGTAGACGGTCTTTTGCGTAAAATAACCCTGTCCGGATATCATGCCCGGGCCGTGAAGATAATAAATGAAATGCAAAAGCAGTCGGATTAAGGTTGCAGGATGGCTTTGATAGTTCAAAAATATGGCGGGACTTCAGTCGGCAGCATTGAAAAGATAAAGAATGTTGCCAAAAAGGTGATCGATCTCCACGAGCAGAGAAATCAGATGGTCATTGTCTTGTCTGCCATGGCAGGACAGACAGACGGTTTGATCAAACTGGCGCACGAATTGAATGAAGACCCCAATCCCAGAGAGCTGGATGTTCTCATGGCCACAGGTGAACAGGTCAGTGTGGCCCTTTTTGCCATAGCGGTGAAATCCATGGGATATGATGCCCGGTCTCTCCTTGGTTTCCAGGCGGCAATTCATACTGATAATCTATTTGGAAAAGCCAGAATTCACCAGGTGAAAACCGAACGAATCACAAATGAATTGGAAAAGGGTCGAATTGTTGCTGTTGCCGGCTTCCAGGGTCTTGACGATCACGGCAACATCACGACCCTGGGGAGGGGCGGCTCAGATACGACCGCCGTTGCCCTTGCCGCGACATTAAAAGCCGATGTCTGCGAAATTTTTACAGATGTTAACGGGGTCTATACCACGGATCCGGACATCTGCCCGAGTGCCAGAAAGATGGATACTATTTCATACGATGAAATGCTTGAAATGGCCAGCCTGGGGGCCAAGGTTTTGGAAATTCGTTCTGTTGAATTTGCAAAGAAGTATAATGTGCCGATCCATGTAAGATCGACTTTTACAGAGGAAAGGGGTACTATGGTGATCGCCGAAACAAAGGATATGGAGAAGGTCCTGGTGTCAGGGGTGGCCTATAACAAGAACGAGGCCAGGATCACGATAAAAAAGGTGCCGGATAGGCCTGGGATCGCATCTCGAATATTCGAGCCGGTTCTCAAGGCCGGTATCGTGGTCGATATGATAGTTCAGAATATGAGCGAAGAGGAGTTCACTGACATGACGTTTACCGTGGCCAAGGCTGATTTCTATAAGGCCATGAAGCTTGTGAGCGATGTGGCGCAGGAGATTGAAGCGGAAAAGGTCCTGGGCGATGAGAATATTGCCAAAGTCTCTATCATTGGAGTGGGAATGCGAAGTCATGCCGGTGTTGCTCAAAAAATGTTCGAAGTTCTCGCACGGGAAAACATTAACATAATTATGATAAGCACCTCTGAAATAAAAGTATCGTGTGTCGTAGAGGAGAAATATACGGAACTTGCCGTTCGCGCCCTTCACGAAGCCTTTGGGTTGGATGATGAACGCAAAATGGATCCATGATAGTAAGGGAGCATTTTTTCTTTTACTTTTCATCCTTATCGCCCTTTATGTTATAAAAAGGTGTTTAAGTTTATCTCCGCCTGACATGATTGCACATGAAGAAAAGGTTTTTGTGCGAATTTCAGGAAGCACAGCACAACCCGGGGTTTACGGTTTCACTCAATCGCCCACTTTGGAGAAGCTTTTGGACAGGGCGGGAGGGTTGCTGTCTGAAAATGAAAGGGGCCTGCCGTCCGAGGTCGCCCTTTATGAATCCGGCTCCAACATCGAGGTGCTGAGAGACGAAAATAAATACAGGGTTTTCAGGAGCGAAATGTCGGCCTTCCACAAGATTACCCTGGGGATAGGCATTTCACTCAACAGGGAGTCCGCGGATGGTTTGACTGCCATTCGGGGGATAGGTCCCGGAATTGCCGGTGCGATCGTTTGCGAGAGGGCCAGAAGGGGCGGTTTTAAGAGCCTGGATGAACTCATGTCGGTTCCCGGCATCGGTCGAAAACTTTTTTTAAAGATAAGTCCTTACCTGGTGTTATAAGGGACTTAAACAACAGAAAGGTTTTGTCATGAGAATAAAACAGACTGTTCCTGACTGGTTGGTAGGATTGGTAGTAACCCTGTTTTTTCTATTCATAACCTTCACCGGGATTTTGGATTTTACCGATGCGATCGAAATGAAGACCTTTGATTTTAGAGCAAAATTGACCGCGCCCGGAGATAGAAATCCCGATATTGAACTGGTCGTGATCTCAGATGATGACCTGTCGGAACTGGGGCGGTTTCCATGGCCCAGAAATATCCTCGCACAGGGCATCCGGAATCTTTCTCTTGCTGGAGCCAAAGTCATTGCGCTGAACATATTGTTTACCGAGCCGGAAGAAAGTGCAGGTCTTAAGGCTATCAGGCGTTTGAAGACAGACTATGAGAAGGCGGGGCTTGCTCAGCAGGGAGCCGGACTTGCTTTTTACGAGGATTTGTCCGAAGCATTAACAAAACTGGATAATGACGCAAAGTTCTATACTGCTGTCAAGAATGCGGGTAACGTTGTGCTGCCGGTTTACTTCGACACCCTTAGCGCAGGTCGTGATAAAGAGGTGCCCGATTTCATAGCCAAGAATGCCTTTAAAAAAATAAAAGGTGCAAACCAGGAATGGGCCGTATCTTCGCTCATATGGCTTTCAAAGCTAAAGCCGCTCCTGCCTTCCTTTGCCGAAGTCTCTGCCGGTATAGGACATATCAATCTTTTTGCAGATCAGGACGGATATATACGTAAGCAAAACCACGTGCTTGGTTATCTCAATGGCACATATTTTCCTTCATTTCCCCTGTCCATTGTGAAGCTATATAAGGGGCTCAAGGATCAGGATATGACGGTAGTCCTGGGTGAAGGTATAAATTTGAAGGTCAGTCCCTCATCAACAATCAGGGTGCCGGCTGTTGATGCTCAGATGGGAACCCTAATCAACTGGAATCAGGGTCCTGCCGTTGCCTTTCACCAAACCCCTTTTACAAAGGTATACAAGAACCAGGTTCAGACCAGCCTCTTCAGGGACAAGATTGTGATTATAGGCCCTACCGCGCCGGGGATTGGAGATAGGTTTGTTACGCCGGTTTCCGGAAATCTGCCCGGGGTTGAAGTTGTAGCGAATTCAGTTGCCAGCATTTTAAATCAGGGTTTTTTCTCGCGCCCTCACTGGACCCCTCTGACGGAATTAGGCGTTTTAATCCTTTTCGGGCTTTTCTTAACCCTTGTCCTCCCAAGGTTGAAAGCCGGGACCGGGGCTATTACAACCCTGGGTCTTCTGGTGGGATACAGCGGGTTCGGTATATTTCTCTTCTTCTCCTCCAATATATGGTTAAAGATTACGCCACCGATACTTCTTTTGATTTTGGGATATGTGTTGATCATTTCCAAGCGTTTTCTGATTACCGAAAAGAAAAAGGAACAGGTGGAGGCTGACTCTTTTGAGACCAACAAGATGCTTGGGATTTCTTTTCAGCAGCAGGGAATGCTTGATCTCGCGTTCGAAAAATTCCAGCGCCTTTCCATTGAACAGGACGGGGTCAAAGACCTGCTTTATAATCTGGGGCTCGATTATGAGAGAAAAAGGCAATTTTCAAAGGCCCTGGCATCTTACAAATTGATCGTGGAAGACGGTAAAAACTTCAAGGATCTTGACGAACGAATTCCAAAGCTGAAGGATGCCGAGGCGACAATGATCTTCGGAACAGGAGCGGCAAAACATCCTGGAGACATAGGTGCCACTCTTATGGACTTGGAAACCAAGCCCACCCTCGGGAGATACGAAATAATGGGCGAATTGGGACGGGGGGCCATGGGTGTGGTTTACAAGGGGCAAGATCCCAAAATACGCCGAACGGTGGCCATCAAAACGATCACGCTTTCGGAATTCGATGAAGACTCGCTGGATGATATGAAAGAGCGTTTTTTCCGGGAGGCGGAATCAGCCGGTCTTTTGACTCACCCTAATATTGTCACCATTTATGATTGCGGGGAAGAACACGATCTGGCCTATATCGCAATGGAATACCTGGAGGGAGGAGATCTGGATGAGTTCACCAAACCGGACAATCTTTTCCCGATGCGCCAAACCCTGACCGTTGTGGCAGACGTCGCACAGGCCTTAGATTATGCCCACACCAAGGATATTGTCCATCGCGACATCAAGCCCGCCAACATAATGATGCTGAGAGACACTAAAGAGATAAAGGTGACGGATTTCGGGATTGCACGCATTACTTCTTCTTCCAAAACAAAGACAGGGGTCGTTTTGGGGACCCCTTCTTATATGTCCCCGGAGCAGGTATCAGGCAAAAAGGTTGATGGTCGTTCGGATATTTTCTCGCTCGGGGTGGTTCTTTTTGAGCTCCTGACCGGACAGAAGCCGTTTTCAGGAGAGGACATAACCTCTCTGATGTTCAAGATCGCAAAGGAAAAACACCCATCACCAAGGGCGATCAACCCAAAAATTCCACTCGTTCTTGAAAAGATCATTGATAAGGCACTTGAAAAGGATCTGGATAAAAGATATCAAAGGGCGGGTGAAATGGCGGCACACTTAAATCGGGTTGTTGCCAAGATTGACGAGATCCGCTCTAAGAAAGCACCCAAAACGGACGGGTAACCTGAACGTCATCCCTTAATCGAGTTAAACATTAACGTGAGGGCTTTTGGCATTCAGCCCCGGTGAAATTCTGTATTTTCATGGGGCAGGCAACGCGCGGTCAATAGATTACCTTTTTGCTCGGCGGGGAAGGGTACCCCTCCCCCGCCAGTTTTGTGTAAAGATAAACATCGGTTTTCAGGACTTTGAATGGAGTATGATTATTCTGGGAATAGACACATCATGCGATGATACATCAGCAGGGGTCGTTGTGGATGGACAGCAGGTCCTGTCCAATGTGGTTCATTCTCAGGTCAAGCTCCACAAGCCACATGGCGGGGTTGTCCCCGAGCTTGCGTCCAGGGAACATGTCAAGAATATTATGCCCGTGGTATCGGAATCCCTCCTGAAGGCCGATATCAGCATGAGGGATCTGGACGGGATAGCCGTCACCGTGGGGCCGGGTTTGGTGGGATCTCTATTGGTGGGCCTTTACTATGCAAAGGGACTTTCTTACGTTTACAATATCCCTCTTGTGGGTATAAACCATCTGGAAGGTCACATCATTTCTATCTTTTTGGAGAAAAAAAGCCCGGATTTTCCCTTTGTCGCCCTTACGGTCTCCGGAGGTCATACCAGCCTTTACCACGTTGAAGGCTATGGAAAGTACTCCCTG